>NZ_JBEXUE010000493.1:0-7350 GCF_040614275.1 Streptosporangium sp. NPDC006013 | reverse complement strand
GAATCGCCCGGACCGCCGGAACCGCTCGGCCCTCCATCCGGGTCGTCCGGCTCGTCGCCACCGTGCTCCGCCAGGAGGTCGTCGAGGCGTGACTCTCGGTGGCCGAGGCGCCGGGGGGCAGCGCGCGTCCCACCGGCCTGCCTGCGCGTTCGGCCCGCCAGCCTCCGGGGACGGTGATCGAGACGGTCAGGCCGGTGACCGGACGGTCGCCCAGGTTCCTCACCGTGGCGGTGACGATGGTCGGATCACCGGCCCCCACGGGGACCGGATCGGCCGCGAGGAAGGCGCCGACCGGGGGACGCCGCGGGTCGGGGGCGCCGCGGTACGGACCGGTGGGGCCCGCGTTGTAGATCACCCGGCTGGCTTCGATCGGGAGGTTGCCTTCGGTGACGGTGATATTGCCGCGGACGACGTTGCCGCGGTCGCCGTCGGCGATGCCGGTGACGGCGGGGTTGGTCGCGTAGTTCTCGATCAGCGTGAGGTCGCCGGTGTGATTGCCGTTCCGGTTGTTGGCGTGCGCCCACTGCCCCGCGGTGTCGACGAACACGTTGTGGCTCACGCTCAGGTATCGGGAACCCTCGTCGAAGTACAGGCCGAACTGCCCGCTGTTCTCGCAGTAGTTCTCGTCGATGCGGCTGTGGAGCATCGCCGAGAGCGTGTAGATGCAGCCGGCATCGGACATCGTCTGCACGACGTTGCGCACGTGGTTGCCCACGACGCGGACGTCGCTCAGAGTCGTCGGCGTGCCGTGGATCGGCTGGAAGTCGTAGAGCCCCCGGTCGAGGTAGTCGGGGCTGCCTCCCAGGTCGTTGGCGCCCCAGCCGTAGCCGACTCCGATGCCTATGTAGGGCATGTCGGAGACGTAATTGTGCTCGATGGTCAGCCGTGTGACATAGCTGGCGAGGATCGCGGCCTGATCCAGGTATTCGAGCGCGGTCGCGTGGACGCGGTTGTCGCTGAGCACGATGTCGCTGTTGACCATACGAGGGTCGGACGGGTGGTGCGCGTCGGGGCGTACGCCGCCGACCACGATGCCGCCGCCGGAGCTCGCGGTGAACGTGCTCCCCACGACCGAAACCCTGTGCGCGCCCAGTCCCACGCCGGTGGCGTGGGCGTTGGCGTCGTTGCCGATGCCGAGCCCGACGGAACCGAGATTGGCGAAGGTGGTGCCGACGAACTCGATGCCGTCCGCCGCCGACACCTGTACCGCCGCGGCCGCCTGCGCCCAGCCGTCACGAGACGCCTCCAGTCCCGCGCAGCCGGAGGAACACGAGGTGAACGCGTCGGACGGCCGGTGGGGCTGGACGCCACTGATGAACACGCCGGTCTGCTGGTTCGCGTACCCGTCGGGCGAGCCGGGGTGCAGCCACGTGGTGCCGGTGAAGGTCAGGCCCTCGAACCGCAGGTCGCGGGCGGGCTCGTCGTAGGTGCCGCCGATCTGGACCAGCGATTCCAGCCGCGGCAACTCCACCCGCGCGCGCGAGATGTCCTGCCCCGGAAGCGGCTTGTAGTGGAGCGTCCCCGCCGCGGTGTCCAGATACCACTCGCCTGGCTCGTCCAGAAAGCTCATGGAGTTGAGCAGGAAGAACCTCGGCGTGCGAAACGGAGCTTGGACGGTGTCGTAGCCGTAGGTGTTGTTGTCCCAGGCCGGCTGCCGCATGACGACCGTCGAGCCGGAGATGCTCTGCACCGGCGCGAACCGGTTGGTGAACGACAGCATCGCCTGGAAGTCGATGCGCCCCTGGTCGGGCAGGGTGGCCAGGTAGGCGAGGTCCGGGTTGTCGATGGTGAAGCCGGTCGGGATCAGCGTGATGTCGTCGCGTGCCAGCTCGATCCGCGCACGCTGTGCCGGGATTCCGTCGACGTAGAGCTGCCGGCTGTCGAATCCGGTGCCGACGTGGGCCCTGTAGACGCCCGCGGCGGCGGCGTCGGGTTCCCAGCCGGTGACGGGCCGGGCACCGCTCAGCACGGGCGTGGCTCCGCGCGCCGCCTTCCAGGTCACGGTATGCCCGTTCCGGCCGGAGTCGGCGGCGTCGAAGCGCAGCGGCGAGGCCAGCCGGTAGGTCCCGTCCAGGAGCAGGACGGTGACGCCGCGGTTCCCCTCGGACGCGGCGTCGCGCGCCCGTCGCTGTGCCTCCCTCAAGGTCGCCAATGGCCGGTCCGTACTGCCCGGCCCCCTGTCGTCGGCGTTCCCGGCTCCGGTGGGCGCGACCACGATCGTGTGGCCCGCCCGGACGGCTTCCGCCCGGGTCGCGGCCGATGTACGTCTGCGCGGCACGAACGACGGACGCACGTGCGCTCCTTTCTTCCGGTCCGAGAATCCAACCGCCCGCTCACCGGGCACGCCCTCTGCCGCGCCGACCGCTCCCGTCCGGCGAGGCCCCCCGCTGGAGCCGGTCGCCGGGGGCGGACCGGCTCCAGGGTCGTGTCACATCGCGGTCATCCCCGGGTCCATTTCTGGTTGGTGCCGCCCTGGCAGGTCCAGATGTGCACCTTGGTGCCGTTGGCGGTGCCGAAGCCGGACACGTCCAGGCACTTGCCGCTTCCGATCGCGGTGACGGTGCCGTCGGCGTTCAGGCGCCACTTCTGGTTGTCCTGGCCGTTGCAGTTCCAGATGAGCACCGCGGTGCCGTCGGCGGTCCCGGCCCCGCTCACGTCCAGGCACTTGTTGCCGTACACCCGCAGCTCACCCGAGCTGTTGGAGGTCCACCGCTGGTTGGTCCCCCCGTTGCAGTCCCAGATGTTCACCGCGGCGCCGTTGGCCTGCGAGGCGCCGACGACGTCCAGGCACCGGCCCGACCCCACCCCGCGCAACGCGCCCGTGTCACCGGAAGGCGTCGGAGAGGGCGTCGTACCGGTGCCGAAGGTGAAGGCGTCCAGGTCGAACAGGTAGCCCTGGCCGGTCGAGCCGCGGAAGACGAGGTACAGCGTCGTGGCTCCGGCCGGCGCGCCGCTCAGGTTGGCCGAGACGTCGGCGAAGGTCTCCCAGCTACCGGTGCTCGCGACGTTCACCGTTCCCAGCAGCGTGCCCGTGGCCGAGCCCGCCCGGACCTCGATCCGGCCGCCCGCGCCCGCCGAGGACACCCGTGCGGTGACCCTGTTGGTGTTGCTCAGGTTGTACGGCTGGAAGGAGATCCAGTCGCCGTCGTCGACGAAGCCCACGGTCTTGCCGCCCTCGGCGCCGGTGTGGTCGGCCGTCTGTACGCCCTGCTGGGCGCCGAAGTGCTCACCCTGCCGGTGCCGTGGCTGCAGCGTCCGGCTGCTGGTGGAGGTCAGGCCACCCCTGTCGGTGTAGGAGGCCACGAAGACGCCGAAGATGTTCGCCGCGGCGTCGTGCTCGCCGTCGACCGGCACCGCGATGGAGCCGCCGCAGCCGGTCTGGGAGGTGATCTGGTGGGCGTGGCTGTCATGGCCGAGCGAGTAGGTGACCGTCACCTTCGAGCAGTCGATCGTGCCGTCCTCCGGATCGCTCACGGTGACCTGGAAGGGCACCGTGTCGCCGAAGGAGAACAGCTGGCCGTCGCCGGGGGTCGTGAGCGTGACGGCAGGGGCGGTGTTGCCGACGGTCACGGCGACGCTCGCGCTTCCGGTCAGCCCCTGCGGGTCGCGGACGGTGAGCGTGGCGGTGTACGCGCCGTTGGTGGTGTAGGTCTTGCTCGGGTTGGCGGCGGTGGAGGTGGTGCCGTCGCCGAAGTTCCACGAGTACGTCAGCGCGCCGCCCTCGGGGTCGGAACTGCCCGCCGAGGAGAAGTTCACCGTCAGCGGAGCCGGTCCCGAGATCTTGTCGGCCGAGGCCCTGGCGATCGGGTTGCGGTTGGCCTGGCCGATGTACTCGATCCGGTAGAGCGCCTGGTTGTTGCTCCCGGTGCCGTAGTCCAGCACGTACAACGCCCCGTCGGGGCCGAAGGCCATGTCCATCACCTGCGTCCCCGACCAGGGGAACGCGGAGATCTCCCCGTAGCCGCCGTCGCTCTTCACCTCGATGGCCTTGATCCAGCGGCGGCCGTACTCGCCGGCGAAGAACCGGCCGTCGAGCGACTGGGGGAACTTGACGCTTGAGTTCAGGTTCGGGTCGTACCGGTAGACCGGACCGCCCATCGGAGACTCCGAGCCGCTGCCGAACTCCGGCGGCGAGCCGGAGTCACCGGCGTACTTGATCCACGCCGGCTTCGCCGCGGGCAGCGTGGTCAGGCCGGTGTTGCGGAAGGAGTTGTTGGTCGGGCCTCCCGAGCAGTTGTACTTCGGGCCGGTGCTGTTGGAGGCGAAGTCCCACTCGTTGTAGGTCTCGCTGGTGGTGTTGGAACCCGTGCAGTACGGCCAGCCGTAGTTGCCGGCAGCGGTGACGCGGTTGAACTCCACCTGACCGCTCGGCCCCCGGTTGGAGTTGGTCGCCCCCGCGTCCGGCCCGTAGTCGCCCAGGTAGACGACGCCGGTCGCCTTGTCGACGCTCATCCGGAACGGGTTGCGGAAACCCATCGCGTAGATCTCCGGCCGTGTCCCCCACGTCCCCGGCGCGAACAGGTTGCCACTGGGGATCGTGTAGGTGCCGTCCGCCTGCGGCTTGATCCGCAGGAGCTTGCCGCGCAGGTCGTTGGTGTTGGCGGACGAGCGCTGGGCGTCGTACTGCGGGTTGCGGTTGGTCCGCTCGTCCAGCGGGGAGTAGCCACTCGACTCGAAGGGGTTGGTGTCGTCGCCGGTGGTCAGGTACAGGTTGCCCTGGGCGTCGAAGTCGAGGTCGCCGCCCGCGTGACAGCACTGGCCGCGGTCGTTGGCGACCCGCAGGACCACTTTCTCGCTGGCCGTGTCGAGCGTGTCATCCGATTTGAGGGTGAACCGCGACAGGTAGAACTCGCCCTTCCACTGGTCGAACTGCGACTGGGTGCCGGTGGCCGGGGCGTCGCCGTTCGGCGTGCTCAGCCGGGGCGAGTAGTACAGCCAGACGTACCGGTTCGTGGCGAAGTTCGGATCGACCGCCACGCCCTGGAGGCCCTCCTCGTCATGGGTGTAGACGTTGAGCCTGGCGGCCACCTTCGTATTGCCGTTGACGTCGGTCACGCGCAACGTGCCGTCGCGGGCCGTGTGGAGGACCGATCGGTTCGGCATCACGGCCAGTGACATCGCCTCACCCAGTTCGTTGCCACCCGACGCGAGCGGCACCTGCTGGTAGTCGGACGCCGGGATGTCCAGCGCGAGCGCCTGGTACGGCGAACCCGCACCGCCGGCGCCGGACGATGACGCGTGCAGGGTCGGGGTGGCCGCGAGGGTGGAGGTGACCGGGGCGACGAGCGTGATCGCCGCGGCCAGCGCCGCGGCGACGATGCCGGTCAGGACCGGTCTGAGCGCCCCGGCGGGCGAAGGTGGTTGCACGGTGGTTCCTTTGGGGGGTGGGGGTGTGGGTCAGGTCACGCCCTCCTCAGGTGGGTGGCGCCCTTCCCGAGGTGGAGGCCGTCGTCGAACGGGGAGGTGTACGACGGTGGCCGACTGCGCGGATCCGGCCACGAGGTCGGCCGGATCATGCCGCTCCACGGCATGATGACTGCGTTCGGTGGACCGATCGAAGCGGTCTCCCGGCCGTCATGACCCCGAGGGGGCGGTCACGCCGGATCAAGGCCGACCTCGTCCGCGGAGCTCGTTCGATCGGTCACGTGCTTCTCCCGGGATGGCGCGCCTCACCGGTGACACCTCGAAGGAGGGCATGGTGAGGCGAGGCTGTGGATGTCGACATGGCCGACCACGACGCGAAGGGCCGCGAAGCGCCTCCACATCCCGCTCATGTGATCCAGCCGCGAAGGCACCGGAAAGAGCGTCCCCGGGACCTCACTACCAATTACGTTCCGGCCGCTTATGCCCGTCAAGGCCTTAAGCCTACTTATTTCGCAATATGCACACCGAGACTCTGGCGATAGTTAGCCGTTTTCCGCCGCCAGCTGCGATGATGTCCGACACGCGGCCAACTGCACCGAATTCTCCCGCGTGAAACGTTCAGATGTATCGTACTGATCGGGCGCCGCCCGACCCGCCGTAAAGGCGACCTCGACGACCACCGCGGCGAGATCCGGCAGCGCCTCTTCCCCCGGCCCCCGGCCGGTCATCGGCCACAACCGACAGGTCGATCGCGCGCAGAACCTGGGTCCGAGTCTCCTCGCTGACGTTGGGATGCTCGTTGAGCACACGCGAGACCGTCTGATGCGACACGCCCGCAACCTTCGCCACGTCCGCCATGATGGGCGGGCGACGCCTCGGGCCAGGTCCCACCCGGCGCTCCTCTCATGCGATCCAGGAAGAACGTGAGCGCTAACAGCGGATTGCGTCAAGAACTTCACATATCACCGTGCAGGCCGGATACGAACGCCGATGAGTACCGCGCGCCGACTTCGCGCTTCGCCGGGGCGGCCTCTTGGGGCTGGCTCCCGTCATGCCGGCGCCCGAGACCGCCCCGTGCGCCTTACCCGCGTCAGACGCGGGTCCAGCGCTGATTGGGGGCGCCGCCGCAGGACCAGATCTGGAGTTTGACGCCGTTGGCGGTGGAGTAGTTGGGTACGTCCAGGCACTTGCCGGCGCCGAGCGCGGTGATGCTTCCGTCGCTGTTGAGGCGCCACTTCTGGTTGCTTTGGCCGTTGCAGTCCCAGATATGCACCCCCGTGCCGTCGGCCGTGCCCATGTTGGACACGTCCAGGCACTTGTTGCCGTACACCCGGAGCTCACCCGAGCCGGTCGGCGTCCACTGCTGGTTGGCCTGCCCGTTGCAGTCCCAGATCTGCACCTGCGCGCCGTTGGCCTGCGAGACGTTGGCGACGTCCAGGCATCTGCCCGAACCCACGCCGCGGATCCCGCTCGCGGGTGAGGGCGTCGGCGTCGGGCTGGGGCCGCCGGGCTGGCCGATGCTGCCGGAGACCGACTGGAGTGCCGCGTACCAGGCGGCGGCCATCTTGTCGTAGCCGCCGGCGGTGGGGTGGATGCCGTCGATCAGGTCGGACGTGGTCAGCTTGCTGTGCATGTCGACCAGGTGGACGCGCTTGCCACTGTTCACCTTGTTCTGCACGATGCCGGGGACGGCCGCGTTGAAGGTACGGACGGCGGACTCCTGGCTCGCCGACGACAGCGGGATGATGGTGGCGACGAACACGTCCGCGTCCGGCACGGCCGTGGTGATGCGATCGATCAGGGTCGACAGACGTTGGGGCGCACCGGCCACGTTGTAGTTCTGCAGTATGTCGTTGGTGCCGATGTGCAGCAGCACCGTGGGGGGGCCGTTTGTACCCGCCCAGCCCGGGATGTTAGCGACGATCTGGTGGATGGGCCCGCCCGGGGGTCCCAGGTGGTGGTGGTGACCCAGGGCGGGCGGGCCGG
>NZ_JBEXUE010000492.1:0-7376 GCF_040614275.1 Streptosporangium sp. NPDC006013 | reverse complement strand
GTCTTTCCGGCCGGAAAGACCGCCCACCGGCGGGGTTACGGGGATGCTCTCAGTGCCGGTGGTTGTGACCGGCGTGGTCGTGGCCCGCGTGGTCGTCCTCGTCCTCGTCCTCATCCGAGGGGCCGTCGGAGGGCTCGACGCCCAGCACGGCCTCGCGGGGCTCGATCTGCTCGACGTGCTCGATCAATCCCAGGACGTGGTCCGGCTCGATCAGCCACTGCAGCGCCGTGGCGCCGGTCTCGTCGGCCGAGACCAGTTCGGCCTGCTCCTTGCGCTCGTCGTCGTCCAGGTCGGCGTCAGGGTGGTTGATCTCCTTCAACGCGGCGGCCTGCAGGGAGGCGATGTCCTGCACCTCCACGGTCAGCTCAACAGTCAGACGCAGATAGCGTTCAGTGCCCGATTCATCACTCATGGTGGAAATCCTAGTGCCTGGTGAGGGTCGGACAGGGCCTGGGACCTGCCCGTTGGATCTTTTGCCCGCTGCTCCGCGCCGTAAGATCCGCGGGACGGGGCTAGGGGAGCTTCCACTCCACGGGGGGCGCGCCCTGCTGCTGGAGAAGCTCGTTCGTCTTGCTGAACGGGCGGGAGCCGAAGAAGCCGCTGCGGGCCGACAGGGGGCTGGGGTGGGCCGACTCGATGGCCGGGATGTTGCCGAGCATCGGGCGCAGGTTGCGGGCGTCGCGCCCCCACAGGATCGCCACCATCGGCTGCTCGCGTGCGACGAGGGCCTTGATGGCCTGCTCGGTGACCTCCTCCCAGCCCTTGCCCCGGTGCGAGGCGGGCTTGCCCGGCATGACGGTGAGCACCCGGTTGAGCAGCAGCACGCCCTGCTCGGTCCAGGGGGTCAGGTCGCCGTTGCTCGGCATCGGCAGCCCGAGATCCTCGGTGAGCTCCTTGTAGATGTTGCGCAGGCTGGCCGGGATCGGGCGTACGTCTGCGGCGACGGAGAAGCTCAGGCCGATGGGGTGACCCGGCGTGGGATACGGATCCTGCCCCACGATCAGCACCTTGACCTGGTCAAAGGGCTGCTGGAAGGCGCGGAGCACGTTGGCCCCGGACGGAAGGTACTGCCTGCCCTCCGCCACTTCCCTCCGGAGGAACTCGCCCATCTCGGCGATCTTCTCGGCAGCCGGTTCCAGGGCCTTGGCCCACCCGGCTTCCACGACTTCATTCAAGGGACGTGCGGCCATGTGCAGGACCCTATCGATGTTTTAGGCCCGGTACGGCGTGTGCCGGAAATCAGCGCGCGCCGCACCGGGCCTGCCCCTGGCTCTACTTCACCGAGCCGGCCATCATCCCTTGCACGAAATACCTCTGGAAGGCGAAAAAGAGGATCAATGGGATGATCAGCGACAGGAAAGCACCTGGCGCAAGAATGTCCACGTTGGTCCCGAATTGCCGCATCTGGGATTGCAGTGCCTTGGTCATCGGCTGGTTCTCGGTGTTGGCGAAGACCAGGGCGACGAGCAGGTCGTTCCAGACCCAGAGGAACTGGAAGATGCCGAGCGAGGCGACCGCGGGCTTGGCCAGCGGGAACACCACGGTCGAGAAGATCTTCCACTCGCCGGCACCGTCCATGCGCGCCGCCTCGAGCAGCGAGCGGGGGATGCCCGCGAAGAAGTTGCGGAGCAGGAAGATGGCGAACGGAAGCCCGAAGGCGACGTGGAAGAGGACCACGCCCGCGATGGAGCCGAAGATGCCGACCGTGCCGTAGAGCTTCGCGACCGGGATCAGCGCGATCTGGATCGGCACCACCAGCAGGCCGACCACCACGAGGAAGAGCGCGTCCCTGCCGGGGAACTCCATCCAGGCGAACGCGTACGCCGCCATGGCCGCGATGCCGATCACCAGGAGCGTCGCGGGCACCGTGATGAACACGGTGTTCCAGAACGACGCGGTGAACCCGCTCGCCAGCAGGTCGGAGTAGCTCTTGAGGGTGAACTCGGCGGGTTTGACAAGGGCGGTCCACCAGCCGGTGGAGTTGTTGGCCGTCTCCTCGCGGAGCGAGACCACGAACAGCCCGAGGGTCGGGACCAGCCAGAAGATGCCGATCAGCACCAGCACCGCCTGGACCAGGCCGCCGCCGATCCGGTCGACGACGCGGCCCGCCGCGCTGCGCGGTGGAGCGCCGAGGGTGGAGGTGGTCACTGGTTGTCCCTCCTGAACCGGCGGATGTTGAGAATCATGAAGGGCAGCACGAGGATCAGCAGGAAGATGGAGAGCGCGCTGCCCAGCCCCTGGTTGCCTCCGCCGCCGAAGGAGACGCGCCACATCTCCAGCGCGATCACGTTGGCCTGCGGCTGCACCGATCCCGGCGCGATGACGAAGACCAGGTCGAAGACCTTCAAGGTGTTGATGATCATCGTGACGAACACGACGAGCAGCACCGGGGCGAGCAGCGGGACGGTGATCCTGCGGAACACCTGCCACTCGGTGGCGCCGTCGATGCGGGCCGCCTCGAGCGCGTCGCGCGGGATGGCCGACAGGCCCGCCGCGATCAGCACCATGGAGAACCCGGCCCACACCCAGACGAACGCCCCGATGATCGCCGGGGTGATCAGGGTCGGTCCCAGCCAGGAGATCCCGTTGAAGGCCGCCTGGAAGTTCGACTGCGGCAGCCGCACCTGGTAGTCGCCGGGAGCGAGGCCGGTGAAGCGGAAGGTGCCGTCGGCCTCGGTGCGGGCGGTGGCCTTGACGGCGCCGTCCCGCACCGCCTCCACGGTCACCCCGACCAGCCCCTTCTCCGTCGGATCCACCTGGTTGACCGCTCCGCCGCCGCCCTGGGTGAAGTCCACCCACACCGTCCCGGCCAGCTCGCCGGGACCCGGCTGGGCCGCCTTCGCCGGTGCGGCCGAGGCGAGGGCGTCCGGCTTCACGCCGACCAGCGGGACGAGCACCGCCTGCCCGGGGGCGGCGGGCCCCCTGCTCAGCACCGCGCCCTGCTGGGCGATGACCGGTGCCTGGTCGTTCTCCCTGGGACGGGCGTCGGGATAGCCCTGGTCGGAGCCGAAGAGGCCGGTCACCGAGGTGATCACGGCGTTGGCCACGCCCCGGTCGGGGTCCTGCTCGTACACCAGGCGGAAGATGACGCCGGAGGCCATTAGGGAGACGGCCATCGGCATGAACACGATCAGTTTGAAAGCCGTGGCCCAGCGGATCCGCTCGGTGAGCACCGCGAAGATCAAGCCCATCACGGTGACCAGGAGCGGGGCCACCACCACCCAGATCAGGTTGTTCCTGATCGTGACCAGGGTGGCGGAGTCGCTGAAGATCGTGGCGTAGTTCCCCGCGCCGACGAAACCGTCGCCGTTGGCGTCGTAGAGGCTGCGGAAGATCGAGTAGATGATCGGGTAGATCACCATCACGCCGAGCAGGAGCGCCCCCGGCAGCAGGAACCAGATCGCCATGCTCGGCGGCGGTCCCAGCCGGGTGGCCCTCTTCGCCTCCATCGGCGCGGTGCCCCCGGCGGGGGCGGCGGCTGGGGAGGTGTGGACCTCGGTGCCGGCGTCGGGTGCCGGTCGCCGGGTGTCGTCAGGTCCGGGGGAGGACCCGCCGGCGGTGTCGCCGTGCGGGCCCTGCGGGCCGTCTAACCGGTCGGTCACGGCCTGTCTCCCTTACTTCCAGGCTTTCTTGGCCTCGGCCTCGAGCTTGGCCTGGATGCCCTTGACGTCCGAGGGGTCGCGGACGAAGTCCTGCAGGAGCTTCCACTGGCCCTTGCCGTCCGTGCCGCCGAAGGCGCTCGGCGCCAGGTCGGACATGTCGTAGCGGACCGCGTCGCCGGCGGAGATGATCGTCTGGGCGAGCTGCTTGGTCAGCTCGGCGGGGTAGTTGTCGGGCGAGACGTTGCGGTTGGGGGAGAGGTAGCCGGGGAGCTTCGCCCAGATCTCGCCGCCCTCGACGGAGGCGAGGAACTCCAGCAGGGCCATCGCGCCCTCGGAGTCCTTCATCACCACCGCGATGTCGCCGCCCAGCACGACCGGCTCGGTGTCACCGGCCTTCGGGAACGGGAAGTACTTGGCCTCCTCGCCCAGCTTGGCGCCCGACTCCTCGGCCGTGACGCCCACGAAGTCGGCCTCGATGACCATGGCGGACTTGTCCTGGCCGTAGACCTGGGTCACGCAGGTCGGGAAGTCGGTCTGCAGGGCGCCGGAGGAGCCGCCGAGCAGGAACTCCTTCTTGCCGACGAGCTGCCCGATCTTCTCCAGCGCGCCGGTCACGCTGGGGTCGGTCCACGGGATCTCGTGCTTGGAGAGCTTGGTGTAGTTCTCCGGGCCCGCGCTGGACAGGTAGACGTTCTCGAACAGGTCGGTCAGCGTCCAGCCGGAGGCGCCGCAGAGGGAGAACGGCGGGGTGCCGGAGTCGGCGATCGTCTGGGCGGTCTTGATCAGGTCGTCCCAGGTGGCCGGAGGCTGCGCCCCCGCGTCCTGGAACGCCTGGTCGCGGTACCAGATGAGCGACTTGTGAGCCGCCTTCACCAGCACGCCGTAGGACTGGCCGCCCGCGGAGCCGAGCTCCTTCCAGTACGGGGTGTAGTTGTCGTCGATCTGCTTCAGGACCCCGGCGCTGAGCGGCTTGAGCGCCTTCCGGTCCGCGTACTGCTGGACCAGGCCGGGCTGGGGCAGGATCGCGATGTCCGGAGGGTTGCCGCCCTCGATGCGCGGGCCGAGGTAGGCGCCGGTGTCCTCGCCGGTGGAGGCGTAGGTGACCTTGGCGCCGGTCTTCGCCTCGAACGCCTTGAGCACTTGCTCGAAGTTGGCCTGCTCGGCGCCGGTCCACTTGGCGGCGACCTCGATGGACACCCCGTCGAGGGTCTTGGCGGCGGGCGCGGACGCGCTGCCGCTCGCGGCCGGTGCCGGGGCGGGTGACTCGCCCCCGCACGCTGCGAGTGCCAGGGCGAGCCCCGCCGTCGTCACTGTGGCAATGGTCTTGCGCATGCTGAACAGACCTCCTGAGATGTCGAGGTTTTGGAACAGGGGGATGGGTGAGGACGTACGAACGGCCGAGATGGGGATGACGGCTCCTGACAGGGGGGGTACCCCGGTGTCAACGAGCCCGAATGATCTCGTCGAGCTGGTCTCTCATGGAGGCGACAACGTCGTCGCCGGCCTCCTCGAAGGGTGGGGTGAGCGCATTGGAGACCGCGCTGGCGATCACCAGGCTCACCTGGTTGTAGTTGGCACCCGCCGGTCTGGGCCGGGCGGAGAGGATGCTCTGCTTGAGGACCGGCAGGTAGGGGAAACGCTTGATCAGGGCGGGGTCGTCGTACAGTTCGGCCCACACGGGCGGGAACGAGCCGTTGGTGAGCACCTTTCGCTGGTTCTCCAGGCTGGTGAAGTAGCGGATGAAGTCGGTGGCCGACTTCTGCCGCTTGGAGAAGGCGCTCACCGCGAGGTTGTAGCCGCCGAGCGAGCCGGTGCCGGGGCCGTCGAGGCCGGGCAGCCGGGTCACCCCGAACTTGCCGGCGACCGCCGAGGTGGTGGCCGGTCCGTAGGCGTGCGGCCAGTTGCGGGCGAAGGCCAGCCGTCCCTCCTCGAAGGCGAGCTGTGCCTCGTCCTCCTTGAAGGAGAGCGACTCCTGCGGGATCCAGCCCTCCCGGAACCCGTCCACCAGGAAGTTCAGGCCGGCCTTCGCCCTGGCCACGTCCATGGTCACCTTGGTGCCGTCCTGGCTGAGGATCTGCCCGCCCGCCGACTGCACGGCCTCGGTGAAGTTGACGGTCAGGCCCTCGTAGGCCAGGAACTGGCCGGCGTAGCCGCCGATGCCGTACCTCTCGTGCAGAGTGCGTGCCTGCGTGCGGAGTTCCTCCCAGGTCTTCGGCGGTTTGAAACCCTGCTTGGCCAGCAGGTCCTTGCGGTAGTAGAGCAGCCCGGCGTTGCTGGTGTACGGCACGGCCCAGAGCCTGTCCCGGTAGACCGCCGTGTCGACGACCGGTGGCAGGAACCGGTCGAGCGGGAACATCGAGCGCTCCAGCGGCAGGATCCAGCCGGCGTCGGCGAACTCCGCGGTCCAGATCACATCCAGCCCGATCACGTCGTATCGGTCGCTTTTGGCCTGGAGGTTGGCGACCATCTGCGCCCGCTGCTCGTCGGCCGCCTCGGGGAGTTCGAGCAGGGTCGCCCGCTCCTCGGGGTGGTCCTGGTTCCAGCGGTCGAGCAGCGGCTGCAGGTAGGCGGTCGCGGGGCGCCCGATCACCAGGGTGAACGGGCCGGTTCCGCCGAACCGTTCGCCCTCCCGCTCTCCGGCCGCCGAGCAGCCGGCGACGAGAAGCACGATGAGCACGACGGGGATGAGTCGACGCACCGTGGCCTCCCGGTTTCCGGCTGATTACATACATGTTAGGTAGATGCATGTTATGCATGGCGATAACATCGTCGTCAACGGATAAACCCGTAACGCTCACGTAACGAGCTCTCCGAGGAGGTGGGGCGTGCGGCTGATGCTGCTGGCGCTCCTCGCGAAGGAACCTGCCCACGGCTACGAGCTCAAACAGGCGCTTGAGCAGATCTTCGGGAGCGCCTACCCCTCACCGAACATCGGGCAGATCTACGTCACGCTCGGCCGCCTGGAGAAGGACGGCTTGGTGCGCGCGGTGGACGTCGCGCAGTCCAACCGGCCGAACAAGAAGGTCTACCACCTGACGGCCGCGGGCCGCGACATCCTCGACACCTGGGTGGACGAGCCCACCGAGGGACCCAGGGTCAGGGACGAGTTCTTCATGAAGCTCGTGCTGGCCCCGATGACCGGCATCGCCGACAGGATGGCGATGATCAACCGCCAGCGCCGGCACTACCTTGGGCTCATGCGCGACCTCAACGAACTCGCGGAGCGGACCGATCCGGGCAATCGTGTCGCGCTCCTGCTGGTCGAGGGGGCCATGCTGCACCTCCAAGCCGACCTTGAGTGGCTCGAACGCTGCCAGGAGGAGTTGAGTTGACGTCCCCCGTGGTCGACACAGTCAATCTTGTCAAGATCTACCAGGACGGCGGGGTGCCGGTGCCCGCCGTGCGGGGGGTCGACCTGCGGGTGAGCGCGGGGGAGTTCGTGGCGGTCATGGGGCCGTCGGGGTCGGGCAAGTCCACGCTGGTCCACATGATCGGCGGCCTGGAGGCCAGGACCAGCGGCGAGATCTGGCTCGACGGGCAGCGGGCCGACACGCTGAAGGAGAGCGCCTGGGCGCTGCTCCGCCGCCGGAAGATCGGCTTCGTCTTCCAGTTCTTCAACCTCGTCGCCAACATGACCGTGGCCGACAACGTCGAGCTGCCCGCGCTGCTGGCCGGGGTCGGCGCGCGCGAGGCCCGCCGGCGCCGCGAGTACCTGCTCGGTCCCGGTAGCTGGTGACCCGCTCGGTGTCCGATGGGTTCTCCCGCAGGGTGATC
>NZ_JBEXUE010000491.1:0-7377 GCF_040614275.1 Streptosporangium sp. NPDC006013 | reverse complement strand
GCCGAGCAGCCGCCGGTCCATGGTCCTGGCGATGAGCGCGCTGAGCCCGAAGATGAGGCCGGAGACGACCAGCAGTACCGCCGTCCCCCGGTGGTGCGGCTCGACCTGACGGAGAGCGGAGCGCCGCAGCGGATCGTCGAGCAGGCACTCGACCGGCTCGGAGGCCTCGACGGTCTCGTCAACAACGCCGGCGTGGAGCACCGCGCGGCACTGGGCGAGCACAGCACCGCCGACTGGGCGCGCGTCATGGAGATCAACCTGTCGGCGCCGTTCCGGCTGGCCCGTGCGGCGGCACCCGCCCTCGCCGGACGGCCGGGCTCCGCCATCGTCAACGTCTGCTCGATCGCGGTGACCGGGTTCGCCGGGCAGGCCGCCTACGACGCGAGCAAGGGCGGGCTGCTGAGCCTGACCCGCTCGCTCGCCGTCGAACTGGGACCGCTCGGCGTTCGCGCGAACGCCGTGTGCCCCGGCTTCATCGACACCCCGATGCTCGACGTGAGCGGGCTTCGCGGGCTGGCGGAGAAGGTCGCCGCCCGGCTGCCGATCGGCCGGTGCGGGCACCCGGAGGAGGTCGCCGCCGCGATCGTGTGGCTGCTGGGAACGGGGGCCGGTTACATCACCGGCCAAGCATTGTTCGTCGATGGAGGGATGGTCAGAGCATGATGCGTGGACAGGAGAGCACGGCGTCCGGCGGTGAAGGGGCCTTGCTGGTCTCCCGGCCGGCCCCGGGGGTGCTGTGGCTGACCATGAACCGCCCCGACCGCCGCAACGCGCTCGATCGCGCGCTCGGCGAGGAACTGCTGCGTGCGCTGGAGCACGCCGAGACCGACCCGCAGGCCAGGGTCGTGGTGCTGAGCGGGGCGGGCAGTGCCTTCTGCGGCGGGGACGACCTCGGCGCGGTGGACGAGCACCTCGCCGGGGACCGCAGGCACTCGCCGGTGCTCGGTGACACCGCCGACCCCGTGTACCTGCGGATCGTCGAGGCCATCGTCACGGCGCCGCAGCCGGTCATCGCGGCGGTCAACGGCCCCGCGGCCGGGGCGGGCACCGAGCTGGCCTGCGCCGCCGACCTGCGGATCGCCTCGGACACGGCCCGGATCGGGAGCTGCCTGGTGAACGTGGCGCAGACCGGTACCGCCGTGATGCTGGCCCGGATCGTCGGGAGCGCCAAGGCGACCGAGATCTATCTGTCCGGCGGGCTGCTCGACGCCACCGACGCCGAACGCCTGGGCATCTACACCCGGGTCGTCCCATCGGGGGATCTGCGGGACGCGGTGCTCGCCGAGGCCCGCAGGCTCGCGGCCGGCCCGACCGGCGCGATCGGGCTCTACAAGCAGCTGCGCGAGCGGGTGCACGGCCAGCCGCTTGAGCAGGCACTGCGGATCCAGAACACCTTCCACATCCGCAACAACAGGGAAGTCCATGATGCCGTCGAAGGAGCACGTGCCTTCGTCGAAAAGCGCAGCCCCGAATTCACGGGCCGTTGAGGAGGAGCGGATGACCATGGCAGACGGCGACGTCTTCGGCCGGCTCGACGGCCGGGTCGTTCTGGTCACGGGTGCGGCGAGCGGCATCGGCGCGGCCTCGATGAGGCTGTTCCGGGCCGTCGGGGCCGAGGTCGTCGGGGTGGACCTGACCCCGGGAGAGGGCATCGTCCAGGCGGACGTCTCCGATCCGGCACAGGTCGCCGAGGTCGTCGACGGGGTGGTCGCCCGGTACGGCCGGCTCGACGTCGTCCACGGCAACGCCGGCGTCAACGTCCCCGGCCGCCCGCACAGCCTCACCGACGACGACTACCGCAAGGTGATGGGCGTCTGCTGCGACGCCAACTTCTACCTGGTGCGCTCCGCGGTCCGGCACATGCGCGCGCACGGGGGAGTGTTCGTGTTCACCTCGTCGATGTGCGGGGTGGCGGCGACCCCCCGCTCCCCGGTCTACAACATGGCCAAGCACGCTCTCGTCGGCCTGGCCCAGTCCATCGCCGTCGACTACGGCGCGCAGGGGATCCGCGCGGTGGCCCTGATCACCGGGCCGACGCACACCGGGATGGTCGACGAGCTGTGGCCGCCGGGCCCGCTCCGCGACTCGCTGACCGCGACCACCGCCGTCGGACGGCTGGCCACCCCCGAGGAACAGGCCCGCGCCGCGGTGTTCGCCGCGCTGCCCGGCAGTTCCTTCCTCACCGGATGCAGCCTCACCGTGGACGGCGGCGCGACCGCCGGGTGGAACGAGATGGCCCGGACGATGCTCACTCTCAAGGAGGTGTGATGACGGAACTGGGACGCATCGAAGGCGGCGTCGAGGCCCCCATGCGGGACGGCGTGCTGCTGCGCGGCGACCTGTGGCGGCCCCCGTCCCCGGCCCCGGCCGTGGTGTTCAGGACGCCGTACGGCCGGCGGCAGATCAGCTCCGACACGCTGCAACCCCAGCACTGCCTCGCCGGAGGGTTCGCCGCGCTGGTGCAGGACACCAGGGGCCGCTTCGACTCCGACGGCGAGTGGCGGGCCGTCATGTGGGAGCAGGAGGCCAGGGACACCTACGACACGGTGGAGTGGGCGGCGGCACAGCCCTGGTGTGACGGCAACGTGTTCCTCGCGGGCACCTCCTACCTCGGCATCATCGCCTGGCTCGGCGCGGCCGAACGCCCGCCCCACCTGCGCGGCATCGCCCCTGCCATGACGACCGGCGCGGCGGCCGACGCCCGCGACACCGGCGGCGCGCTGCGGCTGGACCACCTCGTCGGGTGGCTGGCCTACATGGCCGCCGACTGGCTGGGCCGGCAGGGACCGGACGCCGACCCGTCGCTGGTCGCCAAGGTCGCGTCATTGATTCATGATCCGGCGCGAGCGATGCGGCGGCTGCCGCTCGTGGGCATGCCGGAACTGGACCTGCCCGGATTCCCGATCCGGATCGGCGACCTGCTGGACGGACGGATCCAGGCCCTGCCCGACTGGGACCACGCGGCGGTGGAGGTGCCGACCCTGTCGGTGACCGGCTGGTACGACGTCTACGCCACCGCGACCATCCGCGGGCACCTGGAGATGCGCAGGCTGCGGCCGGACCTGCGGCACGAGCTGATCGTCGGCCCCTGGGCGCACACCGGCGCCCTGTCCCACCTGCAGGGCGAGGTCAACTTCGGTGTCGCGGCCTCCGCGGCGGCCGCCCGGCTGCCCACCCGGCACCTGGAGTTCTTCCGCCGCTGCCTGGACGGAGCGGACGGTCCTGCCCCCGTCCGGTACTTCCAGATGGGTACGGACGAGTGGCGCACCGCCGAGCGATGGCCGCCGGCGGAGGCCGCCGGGCACGCCCTGTACCCGACGGGGCCCGCCGCGCCGGGCGGGACGCCGGGACGACTGACCGCCGTGCCCGACACGGCGAACCCGGCCACACCGGACGGCTACCTCCACGATCCGGACGATCCGGTGCCGAGCCACGGCGGGCGCGTCCTGCACCTCGGCCGCCTCGTCCCCGGGCCGCTGGACCTCAGCCGAACGGCCAAGCGACCCGACGTCCTCGTCTATCTCGGCGACGTGCTCACCGAGGACACGGACGTCATCGGCCCGGTACGGCTGAAGCTCACCTTCGCCACCGACGCGGCGGACGCCGACGTGATGGCCCGGCTGGTGGACCAACTGCCCGACGGGCGGATGCTGCCGGTCTGTGAGGGTGTGATCAGGCTGAGCCACCGAGACGGCCTCGACACCCCGGTGCCACGGGGAGAACCGGTCCGGCTGGACATCGATCTCGGGCACACGGCCCAGCGGTTCCCGGCCGGCCACCGGATCGGTCTGCTGCTGTCCAGCAGCAACTTCCCCCACTACGACCGCAACCAGGGGGACGGGGGGCCGCCCGCCACGGCCGGACCGGGCACGCCGTCCACCCAGAGCGTCCACTACGGGACGTCGGTCCTCCTCCTGGGCGACGGGGCGGGCCCGTGACGCCGCGGCACCGGACCGCCCAGCGCACCGGGACATGGTCGCGGTCATGGCGAGCCTGGTCGGCGCCCTTCACCCCGAGCCCGGATACCGGATCGAACTGCCCGAACCGCCGCTGCGCGGCGAACACGACAGGTTCGGTGACTTTCGCGCCTCGATGCCGATCTGGGAGCGGAGGGACCCGCTGGCCCGGTACCTCGCCGTATCGGACGCCGCCCATCTCGTCAACACCGTGCTGCACTTTCTCGCTGAGCACGGACTCGACTCACCGGAGGACTGACATGACGATGTGGAGCCGGGAGGACGTCGACGGTGTCGCCGTCCTCACCTACCGAAACCCGCCACGTAACTTCCTCACCTTCGCCGCGCTCGAAGAGCTGGACGCGGAACTCGCCCGGCTGGAGACCGCGCCGGACATCAGGGTCGTGACGCTGACCAGCGATGTCCCCGGCTACTTCATCGCGCACGCCGACCTGGACGAGCTCGCCGAACTCTCCCGGGGGCCGATGCCGCGGGCCAGGATCTGGTACACCGCGATGCGACGCGTCGAGCGGATCCCGCAGCCGGTGATCGCCGCGATCGACGGCCAGGCATGGGGCGGCGGCATCGAGCTGTCCCTGGCCTGCACCCTGCGATGGGCCTCGGCCGCCGCCCACTTCAGCCTGCTCGAGACCGCGCTCGGCATCATCCCCGGGGCGGGCGGCACCCAGCGGCTGGCCCGGCTGATCGGCCCCGGTCGGGCCGCCGATGTCGTCCTCACCGGTGACGTCCTCACCGCCGAACAGGCCAGGGCCGCCGGATTCGTCGAACGGGTGCTTCCCACGCCGAACTTCCAGGCGGAGGTTCTGCGGCTCGCGCGCGAC
The DNA here is from genome assembly GCF_040614275.1 of Streptosporangium sp. NPDC006013. Taxonomy (NCBI): domain Bacteria; kingdom Bacillati; phylum Actinomycetota; class Actinomycetes; order Streptosporangiales; family Streptosporangiaceae; genus Streptosporangium; species Streptosporangium sp. NPDC006013. Next base: position 2,579 of record NZ_JBEXUE010000491.1, on the reverse strand, counting down.
ATGGCGTCCCGTCCCGCCGCCGCCCTCGCCGCCGCGAAGCGCGCACTCGTCGAGGGCCCCCGGCTGCCGCTCGCCGAAGGTCTCCGGCTGGAGGCCGCACTCTTCGCGGAGAGGCTGGCCAGCCCTGAATCCAGGAGGCTCCAGGAAGCGGCGCGCCGCCGCTACGCCGAGGCGGCGGACGACGACCACATCACCTTCGGGGAGCGCCCGTGAAGACCGCCGTCATCACCGGAGCCGGCCGGGGCATCGGCCGGGCGGCCGCGTTCACGCTCGCACGCGACGGTTACGCCGTCGCGGTCGGCTACCACCGGAACGCCGAGTCCGCCGCCGAAGTCGTCGACGAGATCCACCGGGACGGCGGACACGCCGCCGCCTTCGCGCTGGACGTCGCCGACCAGGAGCAGTGCGCGGAGTTCGTGCGTGCAGCGGGCGAACGGCTCGGGCCCGTCCGTGCGGTCATCTCCAATGCGACCGGATTCGGCTCCGCCTCGCCGTCCCTGGGAAAGGCACTCGAGACCCCCTGGCATACCTACGAGCAGATGTTCGCCACCCGCGTCGGCTCCCTCCTCGCCCTCGTGGCCGCGGCACGCCCGCAACTGGCCGGCGGCGGCCGGGTCGTGACGACCGTGAGCACCGGGACGAGCAGGCACGTCCCCGGCTACGCGGCGATCGCCGCCGCCATGGCCGCGGCCGAGAGCGTCGTCCGCTACCTCGCGGTGGAACTCGGCCGCGACGGCATCACGGTCAACCTGGTGAGCGGCGGCGTGGTGGCGACGGACGCGCTGCGCGAGATCAGCCCCGACCCGGAGCGCCTCCTGGCCGCCGCCGCGCGCGCCACACCGCTGGGCCGCGCCGGCTCCCCCGAAGATCTGGCCAAGGTCATCGCGTTCCTGTGCGGCGAGAATGCCGACTGGATCACCGGGCGCTCCATCATCACCGACGGAGGGAACTCCCTGCGCTGAGCCATGACCTCACCCGCGCCCCCTTCCCTGACGGAGCCAACGACCGCCTGTGGCGGTTCGTGTAGTCACCGGACCTCGGCCCCCGGCGGTAGCGGCCGCCGGGGGCTTCTCGGAGGTTCCGCGGCTGCCGCAGCGAGCAGGTCCGGCCAACCTGGTCAGGCGCTGGGGGGCGGCGGACTCGCGATCGCCGAGTCCACTTTCATCGGACGGACGATCGCGGCCCGGCTTCGTGCTCGTCGGCGCCTACGAGTGCGGGCGGAGTAGATGAACTTTTCATCCGACTTTGCGGTGTATGGCCAGCTCCCGGCCCGTTGCCCGCCGAGAGCCATAGATCACTGTTGCCGCTGACCGGGGACTGGGTGACGGTGGGGACACCTCTGGCATGAGGACTCGGCCCTCACTCGGCGTGCCAGGACTCGTCATCCCAGCATTCGAAAGGAAACCTGTGCAGATGAGTTCACACGTGCTCCGACTCTTACGCGGCCATACCGGCGCATCCGACGCACCTCCCCGCCGGAGCGGGTTACGGCGGGTGTTCGTCGCGGTCGCGGCCGCGCTCATGCTCACCACCGTGATGGTCGTCCCCGCCTCGGCGCACGGCTCGATCAGCGACCCGGCCTCGCGCAACTACGGCTGCTGGCTGCGCTGGGGGAGCGACTTCCAGAACCCGGCCATGGCCCAGCAGGACCCCATGTGCTGGCAGGCATGGCAGAACAACACCAACGCGATGTGGAACTGGAACGGGCTGTACCGCGAGGGCGTCGCCGGTAACCACCAGGCCGCGATCCCCGACGGGCAGCTGTGCAGCGGCGGCCTGACCGAAAGCGGCCGCTACGCCTCCATGGACGTGCCGGGCGCGTGGAAGACCGTGGACCGCCCCGCCAGGTTCACCATGAACCTGATGGACCAGGCCTCGCACGGTGCGGACTACATCCGCGTCTACGTCACCAAACAGGGCTACGATCCCAAGACCCAGCGGCTGAGGTGGAGCGACCTGGAACTGGTCAACCAGGTGGGCAAGGTGCCCACCGGTCTCACCACGCCCATTGATGTGTACGCGCCCGGCCGTACCGGCCACCACGTCGTCTACACCATCTGGCAGGCCAGCCACTCCGACCAGTCCTACTACTTCTGCAGCGACGTCAACTTCACCGGCGGCACGAACCCCACCCCCACCCCCACCCCCACGCCTACGCCGACTCCCACGCCGACTCCCACGCCGACTCCGACCCCCACTCCCACGCCGACTCCCACCTCGCCCCCGGCCGGTGGCTGCTCGGCCACCTACCGCACCGTCTCCCAGTGGTCCGGCGGCTTCCAGGCCGAGGTACGCGTGACCGCCGGCTCCGGCGCGATCACCGGCTGGACGGTGAACTGGACCTTCACCGGCGGTGAGCAGGTCAGCTCGGCGTGGAGTGCGACCGTGACCGCCAGCGGATCCGCGGTCAGCGCCCGCAACGCCGCCTACAACGGCTCACTGGGCGCCGGCACCGCCACCACCTTCGGGTTCATCGGCTCCGGCACCAGCGGCACACCCACCCTCACCTGCACCGCGACCTGATCTCCCCGCCGACCAGAGCAGGGTCCTCGGCTCGATCGACACCGCCGACGTGCGGA
>NZ_JBEXUE010000490.1:0-7380 GCF_040614275.1 Streptosporangium sp. NPDC006013 | reverse complement strand
CGGGTCCCGCGGGGAGCGGCGGCTTCGGCGGCATGCGGGGCGGCTTCCCCGGAGGCGCGAGAGGAGGGGGCGCCGAGGGGGACGGCGGACCTCCCGGTGGCGTACCGGGACAGAACTCGCAGCAGGGGGTGACCGGTGACGCCGTTCCGCGGACGCGCTACGGCCTCCCGGCCGGAGACGGCATGCGTGGTGGCGGCCCCGGCGGTGCCATGGACCGGCAGATGATCGAATACCTGAGGAGGAACCGGGACGGCGCGACCTGGCTGGTGGCGGTGAGCAGCGCGCAGGGCGCCTCCTCGGCCATCCTGTCGACAGGGCTGCCCGTCATCGCGATGGGCGGCTTCACCGGGAGCGACCCCGCCATGACCGTGGACCGGCTCAACGGGCTCGTCTCCTCGGGGCGGCTCAGGTACGTGATGACCGGAGGCGGCCGGGGCGGCCCCGACGGGGGCGGGTCCCAGGTGACCGAGTGGGTGCGGGCCAACTGCACGGCGGTCAAGGCGTCGGAGTACGGCGGCTCCACCGACCAGTCCCTGTACCGCTGCGGCTGAGCCGGCGGGCCGGCCTGTCCGCCGGGCGGCCGGAGCCGTGCCGCTCCCGCTCTCCTCGCCCGTACGACGGGGGCGAAGTCATTGACTGATCGACCAATCAGTAGTATGGAGGCGGTGTGCCCGCGCTGCTGTAGTCTTGCGCCGTGCACAGCGGAGTAGGGGCGCGCAGCAGCCGCGCCGACCAGGCCGACCAGCGCCGAGCGGAGCTCCTTGAAGCCGCCAGGCGGGTCGTGCTCGAGCGCGGGCTGGCCAGTACCCGTGTCGCCGACATCGCCAAGGCGACGAACGTGAGCGGTGGCCTGATCCACTACCACTTCGCCACCAAGGACGATCTCATCACCGAGATGCTCCGCAGCACCAGCGACTCGGAGATCCAGCGGCTGAAGGAGATCGTCGCGGGCCCCGGCACCGCCGTCCAACTCCTCGACCGTGTCCTGCGCTTCTACATCCCGGCCTCCCGCTCCGACCAGAGCTGGATCCTCTGGGTCGACGCCTGGGCCGTGGGAGTGCGCGAGGAGCACGTCCGCACCATCCTGCTGGAGCTTGAGGGCGCCTGGATCGAGATCCTCAGCCAGGTGATCTCCGCCGGCGTGGCCTCGGGTGAGTTCACCTGCGACGACCCGCTGGGCTCGGCCGAGCGGATCGACGGCATGCTCGACGGCCTCGTGGTCCGGTACACCCTGCACACCGGCAACATGTCGCGGAGCCGGATGCTCCATCACGCCAGGGTCGCCGCCGCCAGGGAGGTCGGCCTGCACCTCTCGGACTTTCCCGACGAGCCGGCCGAGGCTTCGTAGCGGCGGGTCGGGCGGGGGAGACCCCGTGGCCGCCGGGTCAGGCCTGGGGGGTGGGCAGGGCCGCGAGGAGGAAGGCCAGCCGCGCCGCGGCACCGTCGATGTTCTCGCTGGTGCCGAGCCGGTAACCCCACGAGGTGATGAAACGGCCGTCCTGGGAGCAGGTCACGGTCTCGGCCAGGGTGCTGCTGAAACGGTTGCGGACGTACACGTACGCGGGATCACCGAACGAGATCCGCTGTACGGAAAGGTCGGCGTGCAGTCGTATCGCAGCAACGAACCTCTCCAGACAAGACAGCGTGTCCAGCATCGTGCGTCACCTCCGTCTCGACAGAGAATTGCACGATCTTGGGATGCTAATCAAGCAATTGCGGTGTTTACTCCCTCGGCTGCCCGGAGAAATCGTTGAGTACTCGGACGATCACCGATCTGGCGTCCTCCCCGAAGGCCGCGACCTCGCAGAGTTCCTCGAAGGTCCGCGCGTAGAAGGCGACGTCGTCGGGGTCGCGGAGAAGCAGGTCCCTCGTCCTGGTCGGCACCGCGACATGGTCGTCGTCGTACATCCAGAAACCGTTGAGCGGTGCCGAGGGCAGGGGCGCCTCGAAGGGGATCACACCGAACTCCACGTTCGGCAGCGCGGTCACCGCCAGTAACCGGTCGAGCTGCCCGCGCATCACGTCCAGCGGGGCCAGCCGGTAGCGCAGCACCGCCTCCGGCAGGACGAACCTGAACCGCCTGCTCTGGTCGTAGAGGATGTCCTGGCGCCGCATGCGGATCCGGATGGCCGCGTCGATCTCGTCGGGGGACCGGTAGAGGCGCTTGATCCGAGTGAAGATGCTCCGGGCGTACTCGGTGGTCTGCAGCAGGCCGATGACCACGCCGGGCTCGAACACCCGCAGCAGCGTGGTCCGCGCCTCCATGTCGCGGACGTCCTCCTGGAGGGCGGCCAGCCCGCTGCGATGCCGCTGCCGCCAGGAGTCCTGGCGATCCAGGAGGCCCAGTGCCCGCTCCACCAGCTCCTCGACCACCTCGGGGGAGGCGTCTGTGGCCTGCGCCCACTGGACGATGTCGTCCTCGGTGACGGCCTGGCGGGCGTTCTCGATCCGGGAGACCTTGGAGGCCTGCCACCTCAGCCGTTCGGCCAGTTCCTTGCCCGACAGGTGAGCGGTCTCCCGCAGGTGCCGCAACCGCGCGCCGAGTTCGGTTCTGGCCTGTTGGAACCCGCTCACACGATCTCCCTGGCCGCTCTCGCCCGCCTGCTCCTCCCGCGGGTTCACGTCATCCCCCGCGTGGTGCGCACGACGCTAGACCCGAGCATGTGGATCAAGCCAGAGAGCACTCCTAATCGTGACCAATATTTACAGAAAGTACCCGGCGTGCGATGTCCACGAGCAACTCGCGGGGCACCTCGACGGCGGTTTCACCCTCCAGGACGTGGCGCAGGTCGGCCAGCGCCTCCGCGTCGGTCACCCGAAGGCCCTGCACCACGACGGTCCCGCGATCGGTCTCGTAGAGGGAGGGGCAGGCGCCCGCTTCGGAGGTTGAACCAAGGAACCGGAGGCGCATGACTGAATCCTTCCCCGAACCACACTCATGGAGCAATTGCGAGCAATCCTAGAGTTTGGAGGGTTGCATGAAGGTTTCAAGCACCAGATAACGCACATTCCACCTATTTCGCCTTATGTCACATGAACGTGCGGGCGCGGGCGAACAGGTTCAGCGTGGTCGCGTGCAGCAGATCCCCGAGTTCCCTGGGCGCCTTGCCCGCGCACGCGCGAGCGTGCGTGCCCTCCAGCACGATGCCGAGCTTGAAGCAGGCCAGCACCGCGTACCAGTCGACGGCGGACAGATCGCGGTCGGACAGGGCCGCGTAGCACTCGACGAGCTCGGCGGCCGGGGCCAGCCCGGTGACGCCGCCGGAGATCACGCCCACGCCGTCGGCGGTCGGCCAGGTCGCCAGCAGCCACCCCAGGTCCAGCAGCGGGTCGCCCACCGTGCACATCTCCCAGTCGACGATCGCGGCCACCCTGGGCCCGTCACAGGCGAACATGAGGTTGGCCAGGTGGTAGTCGCCGTGCATGATCCCCGGGGTGAACTCCTTCGGCCGGTTGCGCTCCAGCCAGCCGGCCGTCTCCGCCAGTCCGGGGATGTCGGGCCCCGGATATCCGTCCAGTGCCCCGTAGCCGTCCAGTTCGCCCATCCAGCGCGGTACCTGCCGTTCCAGGAACCCGTCGGGGCGGCCGAACCCGTCGAGCGCGCCGTGGTCCACCCGCCCGAGGTCGGCCAGCGCCGAGGCCGCCTCCAGGCCCATCCGGTACCGGATCGCGGGATCGCTCGCGTGCGGCTCGGGCAGCCCGACCGTGGGGTTGAAACCCTGGACCGGTTCCATCAGATAGAAGACCGCGCCCATGACGCTCTCGTCGGTGCAGGCCGCGACGAGGCGCGGTGCCGCCACCGGCGTGTCGCGCAGCACCGTCAGCACCCTCGCCTCCCGGCGGAGTACCTCGTTGCTCCTGGCGCGCGGATGCAGCGGCGGCCTGCGCAGCACGTACTGAGCCCCACCCCGCTCGAAGCGGACCATGACGTTCTGCGTTCCGCCCGCCACGGGCGCGACCCGCTCGAACGGCCCGGGGGGCAGCCCCTGCGCGTCCATCCACGCACCGAGCACGCCGAAGTCGATCACGTTGACGTCGATGTGCGCGGCCGTCATGCATCCTCCTTGACCGAATTATATTCTAGTCGGGGTGAATCTATGATCCCCGCCCGCGACGGTCAATACCGTCCATACCGCGGCGGCCGTTCCGATCGGGGGATCACAGCAGGCGCCGCGGGATGTCGGCGAGTACGGCGCGGAGTTCCTCACCGAGGGCCTTGGCCTGGGCGTCGAGGCGAGGACTGGCGGCCACGCCCCGGCCGAGAAGGCCGTGGACGACGAAGTTGAGGGCGAGCAGGTTGGGCAGCTCGAAGCGCTCGACGTTCAGCTCCGCGGTGCAGGGCAGGAGCCCGGCCAGGCGCTCGACCGTCAGGTAGTCCTCCAGCCACCCGAACTGCTCGGCGGTGCGGACCCAGACCCCCAGGTTGGCGTTGCCACCCTTGTCCCCGGACCGGGCACCCACGATCGAGCCCAGCGCGACCCGCACCGTCCCGCCGTCGCCGTCCGCGCCCCGTGGGCCGCCCGGCGCGCTCTCCTCCGGCGCTCCGGGGCGCGTGACCGGGGGAGGGGGAGCCTGCCCGGACCGCTCCCGGTCGCCGTCCCCCGACGCGTCCGGCACCGTGGGGAGCTCGCGGCCGTCGAGCCAGACGCGGGCCCGCACCGCCTCCGCCGGGACGAGTGTGGGCCAGTAGACCCCGTACGGCGAGGCGTCACCGGGAGGGGTCAGCCCGTAAAAACCGGGGTAGCTCGCCAGGCCGGTCTCGACCACGGCCGAGGAGAAGGCGCGTCCGGCCCTGCGCCGGTCGGCGTCCATCACGGTGACGCGCAGCAGGGCGGTTCCCGCCAGCGGGGTGAGCTCGACGTGGACCTCGTCGAACGACTCCCTCGGCACCCGGGCCCAGATGGCCTCCTGGGCGAGCCCGGCCTTGGCCTCGATGTCCAGACCGGTCAGGACGAGCGTCATGGTGTTGCGGTAGCCCGCCAGGTAGTTGACGGCGACCTTGAGCGTGGCGGGCGGAGCCTCGCCGCGCACCCCCGAGATGCGGACCCGGTCGGGGCCCTGCTGCTCCAGCCGGATCGTGTCGAAGCGCGCGACCACGTCGGGGCCGGGATAGCGGGGTGAGGCGATCTCGTACAGCAGCTGCGCGGTGACCGTGCCGACCGAGACCAGCCCCCCGGTCCCGGGATGCTTGGTGACCACGCTGGAGCCGTCCGCCTCCAGCTCCACCAGCGGGAACCCGCAGCGCGCCAGGTCGGGCACCTCGCCGAAGAACGCGTAGTTACCGCCGGTCGCCTGGCAGCCGCACTCGATGACGTGCCCGGCGACCACGGAGCCGGCCAGCGCGTCGAGATCGCCGGGCCCCCACCCGTACCACCAGATTCCCGGCCCTGTGACCAGGGCGGCGTCCGTGACGCGGCCGGTCACCACCACGTCCGCCCCGGCGGACAGGGCGGCGGCGATCGGGCGGCCCCCCAGGTAGGCGTTGGCGGTCAGGGCGGGCGCGGGCAGCGGCTCGCCGGTGTCGGCGTTCGGTGCTCCGCCCAGGTCGTGGCCGGTGAGGTCGTCACCGGTGACGTGGGCGACCCGCACCGGCAACCCGAGGCGCGCCGCCAGCTCGGTCACCGCCCCGGCGCACCCGGCGGGATCCAGGCCGCCCGCGTTGGAGACGATCTTGATGCCGCGTTCCAGGCAGGTCCCGAGGACCTCCTCCAGCTGCCTGAGGAAGGTCGGCGCGTAGCCGGGGCGGCCCTTGAGCCGGTTCCCGGCCAGGATCAGCATGGTCAGCTCGGCGAGCCAGTCGCCGGTGAGCACGTCGATCGGGCCGCCCTCCACCATCTCCCTGGCGGCCGACAGCCGGTCGCCGTAGAAGCCGGAGCAGTTGGCGATACGCAACATCGGATCTCCTCGGGCGGGGTGTCGGCAGGCGGTGTCAGCCCGTCTCGGAGGCGGGGATCCAGGACGCGGGCCGCTTCTCCATGAAGGCGGCGATCCCCTCCTGTCCCTCGGCGGAGGTGAAGCGCCGGGCGGACAGCTCGGCCATCTGGCGCATGCCCTCCTCGACACTCAGCTCGGGCACGGTTCGCACGAGCTGCTTGGTGAGAGCGAGCGACTCGGGGCCGCCGCGCAGCAGCATGCCGGTGTAGTGGGCGACCGTCGCGTCCAGCTCCTCCTCGGGCACGGCGCGGGTGAGCAGCCCGATCTCCCTGGCGCGGGCGGCGTCGAACGTCTCCCCGGTGAGCAGGTACTCGGCGGCGGCGCGCGGGTCGAGCCGCCGCAGCACGGTCACCGAGATCATCGCGGGCACCACGCCGAGCCGCACCTCGCTGAAGGCGAACGACGCCGAGTCGGGGGCGATCGCGAAGTCGCAGGCCGCCACCAGACCGAGCCCCCCGGCCCTCGCGGTGCCGTTCAGCCTGCACACGACCGGCTTCGGGCTCTCCCAGATCAGGCTCATGATCTCCGGAAACGACGCGGTCACCGGCGCCTCGTGCGCGCCGCGGGGGGTCACTCGCTGCTCCTTCAGATCGGCGCCCGCGCAGAACACCGGCCCGGTCCCGGTGAGCACGATCACCCGGATGCTCTCCTCGGCCAGCGCCCAGTTGAGCCGGTCCTCCAGATCGCCCAGCAACCGCACCGACAGGGCGTTGCGGTTGCGGGGGGAGTCGAGGGTGATCGTCGCCACCCCTCCGGACACCTCCCCGTGCACCAGGCGCTCCACCGGCCAACCCCCATCGGTTCTCATCTGAATCCTTCCAGCCGCAAGACCCCGTATCCCGGCTCCGGAGAGCCCGGGGAGGGGATCAAGTCTGCTCCTCGATCACGACCAGTACGAACCCGGCCTCGACCTGACGGCCCGGCGCCACGTTCACCGCCGCCACCGTGCCCGGTGCGGGTGCGGTGATCCGGTGCTCCATCTTCATGGCTTCGAGCACCACGACCACCTGCCCCCCACCGACCCTCTCGCCGGGTTTGACGTCGATCCGCAGCACGGTACCGGGCATGGGTGCCAGCAGGGAGCCGGGTAGCACCTGCTCCACCGGCACAGGCAGGCGCTCCAGCGGGGTGAGCCGTACGGAACCGAGCGGGGAGTCCACGTGCGTCACGCCGTCGTAGCGGGCCACGGCGAACCTGTGCCGCACGCCGGAGGTCTCCAGTACGACGAGCGAGGGCGTCGCGCCGATCAGAACGGTATCGGGGAACCCCTCGGCACGCAGGCCGGCCCTGGTGATCCGGTAGGAGATCTCCGCCTCCGCGAACGCGGTGCGCTGCGGCTGCGACACCACGTCCCGCACACCACCCTCGACGCGCGCCTGGTCGACGCGGCGGCGGCCATGATCGGCGCCGGTGTCGACGCGATCCCAGTGCTGGGGGAGTCCAACA
>NZ_JBEXUE010000489.1:0-7384 GCF_040614275.1 Streptosporangium sp. NPDC006013 | reverse complement strand
AAAAAGGGGCTCCGGAGAAACTCCGAAACCCCTACCGACCAGCAAAAACCTGGTCGGGACGACAGGATTTGAACCTGCGACCCCTTGACCCCCAGGCAACCCAGGAGGGGGCGGGACCACGCCTGATACCCGCTCCCACCTGCGCATACGGTCCACAGCGATCCACTGCTGTCCGGCCCCGTCCAGGGCCGTTGTCACCCAGTTGGTCACCCAGAAAACCGCAGCGTGAGATGCCGTCACCCTGCCCCACAGATTGCCGTCACAGCCCATGCTCAGCCCGGATACGTGCGTGATCCTCCGGAGTGTATTCCTCGATATCAGTTCCGTCGGGAAAGTCATCAGGGAACAAGGGGCATAGCACCTTACGGCTCATGATTCCGACGAGGAAGTCCATCAGCGATCCTGGGTAATGCCACCACATCCATCCGTCCGTGATCACGATCGTCCACTTCTCGGGATCAGGACCGGTGAGCCACAAAAGGTAGTCCCCGTTATCCGTCGATCCCCACGGGTACACACCGCCGAGCTCGGGATAGAGAGGGAAGGGCGACACCTCGGTCTCTCTACCCTCGTCGTCCACCAGGTTGATAGTGCCCCACTCCTCGATGAGCGGGCGAAGCTGGCTCATCCGGTGAATCGCGCACTGCCTTTCGAGTCCACCGAGGTCGGGACGGCTGACGTAGAGAAAGTCGTTCAGCCGGAGGTCGGCATATTGGGCGGTCCATACCTTGTAGTCGCTAGGGAACACAAGACCGGTCTCCGCCTCGATCGCGGTCCAGTCCACGGCGGATGCCGACTTGTTCGGAGGTCCGATGATCGCCACCAGATCGGCGACAGTGGCCATGGGTGTCTTCCCTCTCTGACCGATCACTCCGGGACAGATGAACAGGCCATCAGCGCCTCGGAGAGAGTGACCGCCTCCGGGGCCTGTTTCCTGTTCAAGTCTCGTGCGATCGTACGCAGTTCCTTGGCCGCGTGGCGGTTCAGCTCGACAGCGTCGGCCACGATCGGCAGGCTCACCTGTAGGGCTGCCGCCGCGTCTCCGGCCTCGGTGTGGGCCTTGGCCAGGCATGAGCCGTACCAGGCGCGATCGCGCTTGTAGGTCTCCGGAAGGCCGGACAGACCGTCCGTCAGCAGGTCGATCGCCTTGGGCCAGTTGGCAAGATGCAACTCGGTCATGCCGCGCTGGAGGCGGAACCAGGTCTCGTCGTAGAAATACATCCACACCGGCTCGTCATCGGCATGCTCGGCGGCCCGGCGGATCAGCGCCTCGGCCTCGTCCAGCAGCGTGCGAGCGGGCCTGGCATCGCCAGCGAGCGCGTGACCTCGGGCGGCCATCTGCGCGGCCATCCCCCGCACACCCGGCGTCACCCGGCCGTCGTGCCAACGGGCCGCATCGGCGAGCCGGACACACCTGCGGGCGTTGCCCGCACTCCATGCCTGGTGGGCCTTCATGCTGAGCGTGGTGGTGGCCATGTTCACGTCGCCGATCTCCAACGCCCAGTCATGGGCGCGGTCGTACCAGGCGAGCGCGGCGGCCTGGTCGTCGACGTCCAGGGACATCCACGCGACGAACTGGGCGTACTGCGAGGCCAGGTCAACCACCGTGTCGGCCAGCGATCCGCGGGCGCCCTGGGCGAGCTCGACCACCACGCCGAGCTGTTGCCGCACGATGCCAAGCAGCGGGCGGGAGCCGATGGTGTCTTCGACCTTGCGGTGTTCGGCAAGACAGGTCGCCAGCCAGTCCACGGTGCGCTGATCCACTCGGCTGGGCTGCTGGACACTGCGGGCGATCCGCTCGAACAGATCGGCGTCGGGTGCGACGGTCGGCAGGGGCAGCGCGGGCACCGGGAGGCTGGGGCGCTCGGCGAGGTCGAACAGGTCGGTCTCGGTGCTCCGCAGCGCGCGGGCGTACAGCAGGCGGTAGCGCTCGCTGGGGTAGTGGTCGCCGCGTTCCCATCCCCGGATGGTCCGGGTGAGGTCGTCGATGCTGGGCAGCTTGCCGCGCTGTTTTCCGGCGACTTCCTTGAGCCGACGTGCCATGTCGGCCACGGTGCCGACCTTGGCCTTGCGCTCGTCGCGCAGCCGTACGGCCCACTGGGGGGGTGTTCCTGGGGTGCCCATCGTTCACCTCCGGATATTCGCGGATGCGGCCGTATCCCTGGCTATCTCCCATTGTCATCGTGCCCTGCCGGAGTGCGGCGGCTTAGCTGAACGTGATGATTACTTCACGGGTTTCGACGGCTGACGATCCGGCTCTGTGCTCGATGCAACGGCTTCACGCGGAGCTTGAGAGTCTCGGCATCACCTCTGACGTCCACCATGGGCACGGTGCGGCCCTGCTGAGTGTGTGGGTGGATCTGCTCGTGTGGTCCGACGGCTTTCGCTTCATGTGGTGGAACGGCGAGCACTCCGCGCGGACGGGCCGCAGGAAGTACGCCGCTCACACGGCGGACAATCCGTCGACGGCCGCTCGCCGGATCGCTGACCGTTACGCCGCTCTCCGCGCGACGCGCCCCGCGCCCCCTCCCAGCGCGGGGGCGGCTCCGTTGTGATGGTGCTTGAGACGTGTGTGAGCCCGCACCTGGGCATGGCGCAACGTGATCACGTTCGGCTCGACTGGCACAAGCCGCACCACACGTTGGAGCGGGTGCGGCCGGTGGCGTGGACCTGTGTGTGCCGTGCCACGGTCTATGAACTGTGCGAGGGCGGCGGGCGGGCGTTCATCCGGCGCACCACGCAACTCGACGGCGGCCACCGGGTGGACGAGAGTCACCGCTGGTCGATCGCCACAACTCGGGCGACCTGGGCGGCGCTGCTGTCCGGGAAGGCCCGGTAGAGACGGGCGTGGCGGCGTGTGCTTCGGAGGGACGGCGTCGCCACGCCTGCCAGGAGTCCACCATGCACGCTGGCCCATTCCTCCCCCGCCCCCGATAGCTGCCAGATCGTGTGTCCCGACCGAGGGGTCAACTCCGTCTTCGCGTGTCCGTCCGCCCCGACGTGCACAGCAGCCCTCACCCAACAGGTACGGACGGAGTTGACGCCGACCGAGGGACACGAACACTCCGGTAGCGGGGGCGGGGGAGTCACGGCCCGCAACCCCGGAAAACTGTTCAGCGGGAGTGGAGACGGCCAGCGCAATGCCGAAGGCACCCCGAAGGGGCCGCGAAGCGGTTGGGCCGGCGGTCGGAGCGGCAGGCGGCAGCGCGTACCAGGGGCGGCGGGTGCGTTCGGTTAGGCGGGTGCTCGGTGCGGCGGGCGGCGGGCTTACGCCGTGCCGTCCCGGCTGGCGCGGGCCGGGACCGGCCGCCAGGGCCGCACGCCCGGCCCGCTGGCCGTGCCGGGACGGCGGGGCGTGTCCCGCCGTGCGGCGGCGCGGAGCGCTGCCGCTTTAAACCAGTAAAGAAACTCTGAGCCAATGTCGATCACGGACGTAGATCGTTGCTGGATCGCTACAGGTGCTCCTCCCATTGTTGAGAAGGGTGCACCTAGAGTGGCTGGGGTGATCACTAAGTGTTCGTTTCTTCTGGCGGCCGTCTTAGCTGGATCGCTGCTGGTGCCGAGTCCCGCTCTGGCCGAGAAGTCGTCTGCCCTGAGGTCTCCCGATCCACTCAAGGCGGCCCTCCTCTCGCCGGAGGATCTCGGGAACGAGTTCACCCGTCGCGGGTACCGCACCCGTGGTCTGCTGAGCCCCACCTTCACCCGGATCAAGAAATGCGGCACAGCCGTCAAGAGCATCGCTGCGGTTTATCGGGCCAAGGCCGCGACAGGGTTGAAGCACAAGGATCGGTGGGAGGGGATCAGCGAATACATCGTGAGCGGCACCGCCAGCGAGATCTCCGCCTTGGAACGCGCAGCCAAGGCTATGGTCCGCCATTGCCGCAAGATCACGGTCAAGACGGACGGCTCTAAAGACATCATCCGCAAGCTGTCGATCGGTCGGCTCGGTGACAGCGTGCATGGAATCAAGTTCCGCAGCGGGTTCCCTAACAGCAATCTGGAGCGGGACGCCGAGCTGCCAGCGGGAATGATGGTCGCGATCGACGTTGTGATCATTCGGGTGGGGAACACCATGATCGCGTTGGAGCATGACGGCAATGTCGGTGAGTTCGACCCCTCGCTCACCAAGTCCGCCGCCCAGACGGCTGTGACACGACTTCATCAGTCTCTGCAAGACAACTAAGATCACTCGCCAGCCGGGCGCTCGGCTGGCGAGGCGTCCCTACACGCCGCCGTTCACGACAAGTACGAAACCTTCGAGCGCAGCAGGCCAAGGAGCGGGAGACGGCGGGCGCGAGGTGGAAGGAGAACGATCTCGTCTTCGCCTCCCTGGTCGGCACTCCCCTGGACTCCCGCAACGTACGACGGGCGTTCCGGAAGATCGTGAAAGACGCCGGGCTGCCCGCGAAGGACTGGACGCCTCGGGAGATGCGGCACAGCTTCGTCTCGTTGCTGTCCGACTCCGGCGTCCCCCTGGAGGACATCGCGCGACTCGTCGGCCACAGTGGAACCGCCGTGACAGAGGCGGTCTACCGAAAGCAGATCCGCCCGGTCCTGCTCGGCGGCGCGGAAGCAATGGACCGGATCTTCACGTGACGGGAGCGATAGTCACTCAGTTAGTCACTCAGAATGCAGAAAGGGTGTCTCCCTTGCGGGTGACACCCTTACCGACCAGCTGAAACCTGGTCGGGACGACAGGATTTGAACCTGCGACCCCTTGACCCCCAGTCAAGTGCGCTACCAAGCTGCGCTACGTCCCGGTTGTGCTGCGCACCTCTCGGGTGCACGTCATAACCTTAGCGCAGATCGGGTGGGCTTCGCACACGGCGACGTCCGTCAGGACAGGCGATCGCGCGAAAGGTGAGGGTGCGTGGGGCGCAAGGCGTTGATCGACCAGGAGGAGCTGCGGCGGCTGGCCGGGCGGGGGCTGTCGAACGCGGAACTGGCGGCGCGGTTCGGGGTGAGCGAGTCCGGGATCTTGCAGGCGAAACGGGCCGCCGGGCTCTCGAAGCCGATGCTCGATCACTCGCGGGCCATCCCCTGGAAGCTGGACCGCGCGCACAGCCAGTCGGGGCCCGCGACGAACCTGCGGAACCTGTCGTCCGTGGCGCAGGGGCGGGCGATCCCCGCCGAGAAGCTGAACACGGCGCTGCGCTGGGCCGGGCGGCTGGTCGCCGCCGGGCTGGACATCTCGTACGAGTCCGGCAGGGGGTTCACCGAGGTTCCCGCCTCCACGGATGACTGGCTGGCCGCCAGGGTGCTGGACGAGGCCCGCAGAGCTCTCGATCTCTCCGAGGAGCAGGCCTGACGGGGCTAATGGAAGTCAGGACATGCCTGAGCCTCCATCCCCGGCCCGGGAGCCGGGCACGGGGGTGAAGGCCCGGCCTGGAGACCCGGGACCGGTTCGCGCTCCGGGAGTGCAGGCTTGGCCCGGGGACCGCACCGGTCCACACACCGAGGGATGAAGGCCCGGCCCGGGACCGGATACCGGCCCGCAGGCCGGTAAATCGGAGATCGGGCCCGGGATTCCTGCCACGGGAATTCATAGGCGGCCGCCGAAGCCGGGAACCGCATTCGAAAACGCGGTAAAAGAATATCTAATACCCGACAGGACCTGCTAAAACATCAAATCCAGAGGAAGTGGCGGGGAGGCAATAAATGTCGGCGGCCGGTTTCGAGGCCTGACCCCAGGGCAGCGCACGGGGACAAGCGCCTACACGACCGGAGGCAGACATGTCCACCGTGATCTGGGTGGCCGTCATCGTGGTCGCGGTGGTGGCGATCGTCGCAGTCGGCTATCTCGCACTGCAGCAGCAACGCCGGCATCGACTTCGTGACCGCTTCGGCCCCGAATACGAACGTACCCTGCAGGAGCGTGACAGCAGGCGCGACGCCGAGCAGGAGCTCAGAGCCCGCGAGCAGCGCTTCAGCTCCCTCGACATCCGCACCCTGGACGCGCAGACGCGCGAGATCTACACGAGGAAGTGGATGGAGGTCCAGGAACGTTTCGTGGACGCTCCCGGTTTCGCGGTGACGGAGGCCGACCATCTGGTGACCTCCGTGATGGCCGAGCGGGGCTACCCGACCGAGGACTTCGAGCAGCGGCTCTCCGACCTGTCCGTCGCGCACGGCCGCACTCTCGACCACTACCGGCAGGCCCACGAGATCAGTAGCAGGGCCGCTCACAAGGAGGCCTCAACCGAGGAGCTCCGGCAGGCCATGGTGCACTACCGCGCCCTGTTCGAGGAGTTGCTCGCGGCTCCCGGCAGCGAGGTCAACGGTGAGCGGAGTGCCCGGCAGGCCGATCTCGCCGACCGCGACCCCCATCACCATGATCCCAGGCAGCCGGATGCCGCCGCCCCCGAGACCACGGACGGCAATGAGCGAGCCTACCGACGCGATCCCCAAGGACGGTGACCTGACGTGAACAATCGATTCAACCCGGACAGCGACCGGCTGGTCCACAAGGCCGACGAGGACGTGGCACCCGAGTTCCAGGAGCCATCCGCCCCTGACGCCGATACCCGCGCCCCCCTGCCCGGCGACCGGCGCAACGTGCCGGCCGACCTCGACGGTGACGCGCTCCCCCGGGACCCGGCCATGACCCCGGGTACGCCGGTGACCGGCACCGGCGCGCACGACACCACACACGACGCCCTGGACGACACCGTGGACGACACCGCGCATGACGCCGTACGTGACCGCGTGCCCGCTACCGACTTCCCGATGACCCCCGCTTTCCCCGGAAGCGCCGCGGACCGGCAGGGCGACGTGCTCGACGAGGGCGCGAGCCTCACCGGCACCGAGCCGACCGACCGGGCACCCGCCACGGCCGAGACCCTCTTCGACCATGACTCCGACGATGTGCTGCGGCGCTGGCAGGAGGTCCAGGCCGGGTTCGTGGACGACCCGCGCGACGCGGTACAGCGGGCCGACTCCCTGCTCGACGAGATCACGACCTCTTTCAGGAACGCTCTTGAGGTCCGGACCACCGAGCTCCAGGGACGCTGGAAGAACACCGAGAAGAACGACACCGAGGATCTGCGGACCGCCCTGCGCGACTACCGCACGACCCTGGAACAGCTTCTCAACATCTCCGCTGGGACGAGGTGACCATGTTCGCCATCGCCGCCGCCGTCGTGTTCGGCCTCGGACTCCTGCTCGACCTGATCAACACCAGGATCGGCGGGATCAGCGGGACGACCTTCCTGCTTCTCGGACTTCTGCTTCTCGCTCTGCATCAGGCCGGTATCGGCTCGGCCGGCCCTCGGACCACCACCGGGGGCGGAGGCACCGCCCTCGGCGCTTTTCGCGTTCCCTGACGACGGGAACGTGCCGACCGGTCGGTGTGAGGAGGCTCACCGCACCACGCGTATGGACGGCG
>NZ_JBEXUE010000488.1:0-7387 GCF_040614275.1 Streptosporangium sp. NPDC006013 | reverse complement strand
TCGACCAGGTGCCTCCTCCGCGAAGCTCTTCGCGGAGGACGCACCGGGCGGTGTCATGCCGGGTCGGTATCAGCTTCCTGGGTATTTGATAACGGCTAAATCGGCGGTCTCTACAGGCTTATATGGTGTTTTTTTACGCTTTATTTGCTGTTCCGGGGGAGAAACCACCATGAAGATCTTTCGTCGGGTGGCCGTGTTCTCCACGGCGCTGGCCATCGCGATGGCGCCGGGACAGGTCGGTCAGGCGAAGACCGCGAAACCCGCCAAGAAGGTGGAGACCGTCGTCTCGCTCACCTTCGACGACGGTGACTCCACGCACCTGGCCGTGGCCCGCATGCTGGAGAAACGCGGCATGCGTGGAACGTTCTACATCAACACCGACACCATCGGCGGCGAGCTCAAGCTGACCCGTCGCCACCTCGCCGCGATAGCCGGGAAGGGCCACGAGATCGGCGGTCACACGCTGACCCACGTCCGCCTCACCGAGCTCACCCAGAGCGAGCAGGAGGGGCAGATCTGCGACGACCGCAGGAGGCTGGTGGCGTGGGGGTACCGGCCGGCCACCCTCGCCTACCCGTTCGGCGCGGTCGACTCCGACGCCAAGGCGGTGGCGAGGCGGTGCGGCTACGACGCGGCCCGCTCGGTCGGCGGGCTCAGGGAGTGGAAGTGCCCCGGCTGCCCGGCGAGCGAGACCACCCGCCCGAAAGACCGCTACGAGATCCGCACGCCCAGCTCCGTCCGCGAGGACACCCTGCTGCGACACATGAAACAGCAGGTGCTCAACGCGGAGAAGAGCGGTGGCGGCCTGGTTCCGCTGGTGTTCCACCGGGTCTGCGACCGCTGCGGACTCTACTCGGTGGCTCCCGAGCGGCTGAACCCCTTCCTCGACTGGCTGGCGGCGCGCAAGTCCCGCGGCACCGTCGTAAAGACGCTGCAGAGTGCCGTCGGTGCCCGCTACCGCCCCGTGCCCGGCTGAGGAACGGCCCCTGCAGGGCCTCTCCGCGATCCCCGCGGGTCCGCCAGGGCCCGGGGCACGGATGTGGGTGGAGGCCGTCAGGAGCCCTCGGTGAGCCTGCGGAGGCCGCGGGCGGCGCGGCCGAGCAGGGAGCGTTGCCGGGCCTGGCGCAGGGCGACGGCCTCCAGGCGGCGCTGTTCGGCCTTCTCCTTCCACCTGACGGTGTCGCGGCGGCCCTTGGCGGCCGCCGCGCGCAACTCCTTGAGCTCGGCCTTGAGCGCGGCGATCTGCCGCTGGGCCCGTTCGGCCTCCCGCGCCCGCGACTCGGCCGCCGCGCGCCAGCGCACGGCCTCCCGGTTGCGGTTCGTGGCCCAGTAGGGGTAGGCGTGCGCCGCCGGCCGCAGCCGCCAGGACTCCGCGTCCAGCCAGGTCGCGCCGTGCAGTTCGGCGATCACGTCGTCGAGCGACTCGCCCTCGCGGGCCACCCGCCTCGCCCTCGCCACGGCGGAGGTCCGCTCCAGGCGGGCGGCCAGAACGCCTGACTCGTCCTCGTTCAGCGCCACGAGCAGCAGGCCCTCGTCGTCCTGCTCCGCCCGCTCGACCAGCATGGCCAGCGACTCCGCCCCGGGTACCCACCCGGCCGGGCAGACGAGCCGGAACGGTGCGGGAGCCGAGGTCGGCGGGACCCGCTCGACGAAGGAGACGCGGCCGTCGTGGGCGTACTGGCCGCGCAGCAGCCGCAGGTCGAGCAGCGGGTCGTCCAGCGGCCCGCCCACCGGTTCATGGTGCTCGCCCGCAGGCGACGCCCACGGCCCGGCCAGGGTGACGTGCACGTCGGGCAGGCTGTTGGCCAGTGCCCCGTCGACGCTCGCCCTGACGTCCTCGAAGGAGGCGCCTCGGGCGTCCACCACGACGTCGACGTAGGGGACCAGCCACTGCCGGCCCGCGTCGGTGCGCAGGTGGCGCCGGTAGGGGACCCGGTCGGCGATGAACGGGTCGTTGTGCCGCCTGACGTCCGCGGGCCTGCGCATGGCGGTCGTCGTGCCCAGATGCCAGCTCAGCGCCTCGGCGTCGGGGACGAACACCGCGCCCGTCTGGGTGAGCCGGTAGCCCAGCTCGGTGTCCTCGCCGAGCCGCAGGGAGGTGTCCAGCCCTCCGGCCTCCTTCAGCAGGGCGGCCGGCAGCGAGACCGACGCGCCCACGTGGACACGGTGCAGCAGCGAGCTGGGCGCGTCGCGGAAGCCGCGGTGCGCGGCGACGAGCTCGACGATCCAGTCGTGCCCGTGCTCGGGGTCCTCGGTGAAGAGGGAGTCCGCCCTGTCCTTGGCGACGGCGATCTGGACCTCGGCAGGGGTGGGCGGGGTGCCCGTCACGGCGGTGAAGCGCAGCGTGCCCAGCACCACCAGGTAGCCGGCCAGGTGGTGCCAGCGCATGTGCGCCTCGACGTGCTCCCGGTAGGAGACGATGTCGGCGTCCATCCGGTGGATCACCTCGCCGTCCGCGACGGCGGTGCCGGTCTCCAGGGCCCAGGCGATGCCCCGGCGGCCGGGGGCGCCGGGGACGATCCGGGTGCGTTCGGGGGCGATCTCGGGGAGCCGGAGCGGGGGCGCGCTGCCGTCGTCGACGACGATCACCTCAAGGAGGTGCGCGGGGTAGGTCTGCGCGGCGAGCGCGGCCAGGGTGAGATCGAGCCTGTCCTGCCCTCCCCGGGCGGGGATCACCACGCTCACCGGCAGGCGCGGCTCCCACGCGCCGAGGACGGACGCCGGCAGCACCCCGTAGTCGTTGCCGGGAATCCGCGGCGCGGCGGCATGGACGGCGGCATGGACGGCGGCATGGACGACCGGAACCGGCGGTGCGTACGGCGCGTCCGGTGCGTCTGGTGCGTCGACGGGCTCCCCGACCGGGACCCACGGTGTGCGCGGCGCGTTCACGGTGCCTCCGGGGGGAGTTCCATGAGCGCGCTGGGCCGGAAGCCGCGCCACTGGCGCTTGTTCCGGCGCAGGAACGTGCCGATCGGCTCACGCCAGGTGTGGTTGGCGACGTTGCCGCGCCGCAGGATGTAGCCCAGGCCCTGGGTGCGGTAGATCTGCCCGCCCGCGGCCTGTACGGCGTGCTGGAACTGGGCGTCGATCGTGCCGGGCAGGGGACGGAAGCCGCCCACGGCCTCGAAGGCGGAGCGTTCGGCGAAGATGGTCCCTCCGGCGATGAAGTTGGTGATCTGCTCGGTGACCTGCTCGCGGTGGACGGTCACCCCGATCGAGGCGAGGTAGACGAACTCCGGGACCATGCCCACCACCTGGGCCCCCGAGTAGGAGTGGGCCAGCAGCAGGTCGGAGATGAAGTCGGGCCCGTACCAGTCGTCGTCGTCCATCTTCAGCAGGAACGATCCCGACGCCCTGGCCGCGGCCTCGTTCAGCACGGCCCCGAACACGCTCTCCTCGTTCGCCTCGAACACGGTGACCGGCCGCTCGAAGGAGGCCAGCGCCCCGGCCACGCCGGGATGCGTCGCCGGGATGCCGTGCAGGGCGAGGATCACCTCGAACTCGGCGCCGCGCTGCCTGGCCAGCTGCTCCAGCGCGAAGCCCACCATCTCCGGGCGGCGGGTGGCGAGTAGTACCGAGACCGGCGGCGAGGGCCTCGCGGGGGCGCCGAGCTGTTCCCAGCGGGCGCGGACGCCATGGCCGCGCAGCGCCTCGCGGCGCAGCCGGATGCTGTGCTCCTCGCGCTCCAGGTCGTCCTTGAGCGTGGGCTCGTCGACCGAGGTGATCAGTCTGGCCAGCTCGGGGCCGAGGGCGCCGGCCCAGCTCGGTACGGCCTCGGAGACCAGTGGCACCCCGGCCGCCGCCAGCCCGGTGACGACGCGGAGCGCGGCCACCGGGCCGCTGTGGCCGCGCCGCCAGTCCACCCGTACCCCTCTGACCTGCCTGATCCGGTTGACGTCCACGTCCGTGACGGCGCCGGAGGCCGCGAAGGCGGTGAGGGTCCGGCCACCGCAGGTGATCGCCCAGCGGCCGGACTCCACGGACAGATCGGCGGTGCCGAGGGACGGCACGGTGACGAAGCCCATGGGGTTGACCGAGCGCTCGTCGACCGGTGGGACGGTCCGGGGTTCTGACAGGTCGCCGAGGCCGGCCTGGAGGATCCTGCCGCCGCCGGGGCGGCCGAGCCGCTCCCAGCTCATCAGCTCGGCGACCGGGCGGTCCACCGGGCTCTCGTCGCCGGACCAGGGCGGCGGCTCCTCGCCGACCGCGCGCACGACCAGGTCGGCGCCGCGGGCACCGAACCTGTCGGGGACCGGCCCCTCCGGTGAGGACGGGGCCGCGTTCGGGTCACCGGGCCGCCAGTGGGCCGCTCCGGGGCCGGCCAGACCGGCGACGGGCGCGGCGACGGCGTCCATCCGGTGTCCCGCGAACGCCCTGGCGGCCGCGGCGAGCGTCCGCCCGGCGGGTGCCGGTTTGGAGAACCGCGCCTCGATCACCCAGGCGGGCGCCTCCGGCTGGTGGACCCGGAGTTCGACGAGCGACCGCCAGCGGTGGGCGGGAGTGGGCGAGGGCACCGGCGCGGTGTACCAGTGCGGTGTCTCCTCCACGGCGACGACCACCCGGGTGGCCATGGCCAGCAGTGACTGCAGGCTCGCGGCCCTGCGGAGGTCCGTCGGGGTGCGGGCGAGCACCAGGATCTCCGCGGCGCCCTCCTCCGCGCGCGGGATGCCGTCGAGGTCGCCGTCGAGGTCCATCGCCCCGTACGACTCCAGCTCGCCGAGTGTCTCGAAGCCCGCGCAGTAGACGAGGACGCGCCGCTTGCCGTTCCGCTCCCCGGCGGTGCGGACGAGATCGATCAGAAGGGACATCAGCCGCTCTTCCCCCGCCGCGGAGCCGTCTGCCGCCTGGCCGCCGGGATGATCCCCCTCAGGGGGCCACGCCGCCGCTCGTCCCGCGGGTGCCCGGCCTCCGCCCGCAGGCGCTCGGTCTCGGCGCGCAGGCTCTCCACCTCGCCCCGCAGCCGTTCCGCCTCGCGTTTCCACCGGGTGCTCTCGGCCCGCCACTTCGCGGAGTCCCCGGCGACGGGCTCCGCCTCCCCGGCGGTCGTCACGCCGAACTCGGCGGCACTCACCCACAGGGAGCCGAAAAGCTCGTGGACGGCACCGTCGATGTCACTGTCGGTGTCACTGTCGATGTCACCGTCCGGGGTGCCTCCGGTCACCAGCGCCGCCCTGGCGAAGGCGGCGGTGCGCTCCAACCTGGCCGCCCTGACCCCGGTGGCCCCCTCGTCGAGCACCGCGCTCAGCAGCCCGTACCCCTCGCTCTCGGCGAGTCTCACCAGCTCGGCCAGGCTGTCGGCGCCGAGTGCCCACCCGGCGGGGAAGGAGAGGCGGAACGGCGCGGGTGCCGAGCCGGAGGGCGCCTCCTCGGCGAAGAGGACCCGTGGCTCATGGGCGTACAGGTTGCGCACCAGACGCAGATCGAGCAGCGGCTCGTCGAGGGAGGGATGGCGCCCGGCGGGGAGCCGGGCCCAGGGCCCGACCACGGTGACGGCGACGTCGATGAGGGTGCCCGCGAGCGCGCTGTCCACGCTCGCCCGCACGTCCTCGTAGCGGGCGCCGCCGACGTCGACGACGACGTGCACGTACGGCACCAGCCAGGCCCTGCGCGGGTGGGTGCGCAGCCAGCGCAGATCGGGGATGAGGTCGGGCAGCACCGACCAGTTGTGCCGGTGCACCTCCTTCTCCCTGAGCATGACCGTGGACGGGCCGAGGTGCCAGCCGCGAGCCTGCGGGTCGGGGATGAAGATCGCGCCCGCCTGCGCGAGGCGGAAGCCGAGATCGGTGTCCTCGCCCATGTTCAACGTGGTGTTCACGCCGCCGGCCGAGCGGAGCAGTGCCACCGGGACCGATGTGCTGGCCCCCGAGTGGAGCCGGTAGGCCCCGGCGCCCGCGTCCCGCAGCCACCGGGTCTCCTTGAGCACGCCCGCCCGCCACTCGTGTGACGCGGACCCGTCGAACAGTCTCTCCGCGTCCCCGGCCTGCACGGCCGAGAGGACCTCCCCGGCGCGGGGCCAGGTCCCGTCGGGGGTGAAGCGGACGTCGCCCATCACGACGGCGTAGGGGAGGAGGTGGTGCCAGCGCAGGTGCGCCTCGACGTGCTCCCGGTCGAGGATCATGTCGGAGTCGACCCAGTGCAGGATGTCGCCGGTCGCCGCCTCGGCGCCGGTCTGGCGGGCCCAGCCCCGCCCCCAGCGGCCTTCCGGTACCCGGACGAGGCGGGTGCCCGCCGGGGTGATCTCGGGGACGCGCAGCGGTGGGTCGCTGCCGTCGTCGACCACGACCACCTCCAGCAGATGCGCGGGGTAGGTCTGCGCGGCAAGGGAGGCGAGCGTGCGGTCCAGGGCGTCCTGGCAGTTGTAGGTCGGGATCACCACGCTCACCCTGAGCCGGGGCTCCCACCGGCCCAGGTCAGGCGGGAGCAGCGGCCCGTAGTCGTTCTGCCTGACCTTGGCGCGCGGGACGCCGGTCCGGCCGGCCAGGTCGGCCAGGTCACTGTGCCCGGCCTCGCTCACGCCTTTCCCTCCGGGGTGGCCTGCTCGGTCCGCGCCTCCACGGCGGCCAGTCGCGGCAGCAGGTCGTTGACCATCTCCGCCATCTCCTGGCGCTGCGGTATGGAGACCAGCCGATCCTCGCCCAGCGAGACCAGGATCGTCTGCAGGTCCTCGTCCCGCTTCCGCTCGTGCTCCCTGAGCAGTTCGACGATCTCGTCCAGCCGCCGGTCCAGCCGCTCGGTGGCGGCCTTGACCGTGGCCAGCTCCGCTTCGTAGCGCTTGATGCGGGTGTCGATCCGCAGGGCCTTGCCGTCGACCCTGCGCACCGTCGCGATCGCCAGCATCTGGACGGCGAACACCGTCGCGATCGCGCCGAGCACGACGGCCGCCGTGGCCGAGATGACATCGGTGCCCGCGAGCAGCGTCAGCGTGATCAGTACCACCGGACCGATGGTCGCCGCCAGAAGCGTCAGTTTTCGGGGCGTGGGCATCCGCGCTTACCTTCCATGCTGCTCTGTCATTACCTGTTCATTGATGGGGAGATAAATGAGGCTATCCGCTCTTCAAGTGCAAATATGGCTGGAAATGGGAAATTCCAAGGTTCCTGTGACCTGTGTGACAGCTGTGAGTGATTAATGGTGATCACACGGGTCAAGTGGGAAGTGTGGTGAGAAGGGATCTTCCTACCTCGCTATCCTTCGGTCGTGCCCGCGCAGCCGATCTCCCTTCCCCCGTCCCTTCTCGCTACACCGGCGGGCTTCCTGCGGTCGGCGGCCGGGGAGACGGCCGAGCTGTCCTGGACCGGCGACCCACCACGGTCGCCTCCGTCTCCGACGCGGTCCCCTTCTACGGCGAGCACCAGGCGGGCATCGTCGCCCCGGCACAGGACCGGCT
>NZ_JBEXUE010000487.1:0-7409 GCF_040614275.1 Streptosporangium sp. NPDC006013 | reverse complement strand
CGAGGTGGCCCGGATGGTTCGCGAGCCTCAGCCCACCGACCGGCGGCAGTTCCAGGAGATTCAACTGCTCGCCCGCAAAGCCTAGGCAGGGGCTGCCTGACCGAACACATGAGCGCATTCAACCTGCCGGACGGGGAGCCGTCAGGCTCCAGGCGTCGATTCGTGATCAGGTGACGTGCTGCCGGCGATCACGATCGACTTTCGTCCTTCATTCGGGGACGCGTGCTGTTCCAGTGAACATGCCGGAGAGCCGGGATCGAGTTCGGGTCGAATTTCAACCGGAGCCGGACGAGGATGGTCCTGGGGTGACGTGGCGGAATTCGGCCGATGAGCCGTGCGAGCAAGGAGAAATGAGTTCGGCGGGTCAGGGGGAGGAGGGGGAAGGCTTGTCGGGGCGAAAGCATGGCGAGCTCACTGAGAACAAAATTTGCAAGGTGGAGTTTCGCTTGGCCGTATCGAGAGCGAGGCGAAAGTCATCGCCGGTCCTGCCAGACAATCTAGGCTTTCCCTTATCGAACGCGTATTCGTTTGTAATCTTATGTCCTGCCCCCTCCCAGTTCGCTCGAATATGTCGAGCCGCCTCGACGAGACGCTCCTTGGGAATCCCTGTCAGGTAGTAAATTCGAATGACATAGATATCCCCGGTGAGGATGTTCCCCTCATTCGGGATGCAGGGGTGGTCAGCGAGACTCGTGGGGTAAAGGTCCAGGCCGGGAGCCGGCATAACTCCGGTGAGGGCCGAGCGGATGAGCTCCTCCACCCGGGTGAGGGCCTGGGCCTCGGACATATTCGGCCCATCATTCATCTTTGACTCCTTCGCGCAGCCGCTGGGCCAGCTGACCATCATCAACGCGGTGAGTGCCGCGAGTACGTGTAATCGCCGTGCCATGAGTTCCTCTCGCAGTTCGCGTGGCCGTTCGGCGGCTAGCTTAATTGGCGCCTCGCGCGATTTTTTTGCGACGTTTACATTTATGAAGATAAATCTGATGGCCGAAGAAAAGGTGCGAATATTTTCTGGACGTCATCAAATTCTCCGGCGATAACGTGGCCGATGTTAATTAGGGAATCAGAATTGTCCATCCAGTAGTCGGAGTGGCCGCCCTCGCCGGCGCGGAAGCGGATGGCGCCGAATTCGGGGGAGTCCGGATCTCCACCGAACCGCCCGAGCTTGGCGACAGGGTCATTGTCACTGGCCCCTACCCACACATGACTGCCCACACCCAGCTCGGTGGCCTGGGAGGTGCCGACGCCGGGGCTGCCGACGAACACCAGGTCATCGGCGAACGTTCCGGGAGGGCGTAGCGTGGCGGCTTTTCCGGTGGTCAGCGAGCCGTAGCTGTGGCCGACCATGGTCAGACGGGCCGGTACGGCGAGGTCATGGGTGGCGTGCAGCCCGTCGGTGAAGGAGGCCAGTTCCTGGGCGCCCTTCTCGGCGGCACCGTCCGCGGCCACCGTATGGCCCGGGGTGATCAATCCGAGGTCGAGCTGCGGAGCGTCATAGCCGAGCCACGCGATCGAAGCCGTCTGTTTTCCGTCGGCAAACATGTCTGCCGCACTCCAGGTGCGCAGGGCGCGGTCGAAGTCGGCGGCGCCGACCTCGACCTGGGTGGTGAATCCCGGCACATAGGTGGTGATGTTGTGTGCCCTGTCGGGGTCGCCGTACGACACCACCGCGCGGCCGTGCGCGTTCACCGCGTCGAAGGCGAGCAGCAGCGCCGGGGGGAAGCCGTTCCGGCCTCCCTTGGCGAGGGCCGCTCTCACCTCCTGGACTCTCTTCAGCATGAGGGAAACCCGCTCTCTGGCCACCTCCAACCCCGCGCGCCCTTCTCCAGAGAACACGATCCACCCGGCTTTCTCCGTGAAACCGGACAGCATCGTGGTCAACCGTTTCTCCTCCTGGTCGAGAAAGGTCCGGTTGAGTCTGTCGCGGGTGGCCGAGGGCAGCCCGTTCAGTGAGCCGACCAGGCCCGGAGCCGCGCTGGTCAGCTCCTTCGCGGTGGCCGGACTCAGTGTCTTCCACCAGGCGCTGACCCGCTGCGCCAAGCCGGCGTCTTTTCCCTCCCGCTGGAGTTTCAGTATCCCCTCCAGGGCTTTGGCATCGCCGCCGCTCGCGCGGGAGAGCAGGTCCCTGGCCTTGTTCGGCGCGGTGTCGAACGCGCCGAACAGCCCGTACGCCGCCGCTCCCGCGCCGATCGTGCCCATGGCGAGGAACGGTCCTTGCACGGGAAGCCCGTTCTCGGCGATCGGCGTCACGCGCGTGATGGTCTTCAGACGCTTTCGCAGATCTCTGGTCTGAGTCTCGGCCCAGGCTCCGATGGAGCCGATCGCGGGGCCGGCGCCGGGGGCCACGCACAGCACCGAGCAGGCGCTCTGCAGTTGGGATCCGGCCTCCATCAGCGGGTCGCCGGCCCGGTCGAGTTCTCTGATGAGGAGTTCCATCTGGTCGACGTCTATCCCCCTGAACCCGCCGGCACCCGCACTCATGCTCGTTTGGAGCGGGGTGATCACCCGTAGCTGCGGGGGAGAGGCCCCGCCCTGGCGCACGATCATCGCGGCGATTTCGTCCAGCGCCGTCTGGAACGCCTGCTGAAGCCGTACGCGGTGGGAGAACAGTTCTTTGGTGAAATAGGACGCTCCGCCACCCGCCCAGGTATTGGTCTGCATCACCTGGGACGCTCTGTTCAGCGCGGGTGCGTTGGCCTGCGCGAGCTCGGCCACTCTGCGATATGCCTCGATTGCGTATTTCGCGGTCGAAGTCATATCGGAGGACGTCACCGATGCATCTCATCATGAATAGACTTGCTGGTCCATTCTTAATAAGCGAGCATCATTCTCGCTGTGGGTGATCTGCCGGATATCGGCGAACCGATATCCGGCCCACGGTTCATCCGCTCCTGATCTCGGCGCCAGGATCTGTGGATATCTGAGTTAAGGATGCGGTGCCGGGCGCAGGGCTCCGCCGGCGAACCCGCGCTCGTCCAGCAACGGGGCGTGGCGCTGGCGACGCTGCTGGGACGGGTGCGGCACACCGCCGATTCCGCCCGGATCGACGAGGCGTACGCGGAATCCCGGCTGCTCCTCGACGAACTCCGCAGCGTGGTGTGGCAGGTCTACCCCACCGTCCTCGACACGCTGGGGCTGCGGGCCGCGCTGACGGAGGTGGCGGAGCGCTCCGCCGTACCGGCGACCGTCCGCCACGCGCTCCCCGACCGGCTCGCGCCGGGGATCGAGACGGCCGTCTACTTCGTGGCCAGGGAGGCCATCACCAACGCGGACAAGCATGCCGGAGCCCGTACGATCACAGTCGATCTACGAGCGGGGGAGGGGGAGGTGATCGTGACGATCTCCAACGACGGCCGTGGCGGCGCCTCTCCTGACGTACGGCGGATGTCCGTTCACTTCTTGGCGAACGTCCAGCGGATCCCCGCGCTGTGGATGGCCAGGGTCAGCGGGTGACGGGGGCCGTGGACGCGGCTGTAGAGCTTCTCGATCCTGTCGTACTCCCGGATGGCTCCCGTCACGTCACCCGACTGCCCGATGAGCTCGGCCCGCTCCGCCTGGGCCTCCAACGTGCTGGGGGCGTCCGGACCGGGAAAGGTGTTCAGCCGCTGAATCCGCACGTCGGCGGTGCGCAACCGCTCGATGAAGCCCGGATCCACATAGGGGCCTACAGCCGTAGGAGTGTCATCGCCCCCGGAGCCGCCGCCGACCCGGGGCGTGGGAGGGTGGATGAGCCTGGAGATCTGCTCGATCACCTCTTGCGCGTCGCCGGAACGTTCGGCCGGAGACTTGGCGAGCAGGCGGACGGTGAGCCGGTCCAGCACCTCGGGGATGCCGGAGCGGTGCTGGGCCAGGGGGACCGGAGAGGCGTGAAGGTGCTTGTCCCGAAGGCGCGTCCAGTCCGTGTAACGCCACGCGAATCCGAACGGGGGCTGCCCGGCGAGCATCTCGTAGAGCACACACCCAAGCGCGTACAGGTCGCTCAGATGGTCGCCCGGGTGCTCGTGCCATCTCTCGGGAGCCAGGTAGGCGTAGGAGCCGGTGGGGCGGCGGTCCTCGGGAAACGCGGTGAACGTCGAGTCGATGAACCGGGCGATGCCGAAGTCGACGAGCGTGACGTTTCCCGCGGGGGAGACCATGATGTTGGCCGGTTTGACGTCGCGGTGGAAGACACCCTCCCTGTGCGCGTGAGCGAGTCCCTCGCAGATCTGCCCGGTCCAGTGCAGGACCCGCTCCAGCCGGGGCAAGGGCTCGCGGCGCAGCACCTCCTGCAGCGAGTCGCCCTCGATCCATCCCATGATGAGGTAGGGGCGACCGTCATGGTCGGCGGCGTCGTGGAGGGCGGCGATCCGGTCGCTGGGCGACAGCAGGCGCAGTACTCGGATCTCCCGCTCGTATCGCTTCGCATCGTCCATGAGGAGCAGCTTGGCCGCGACGTGGTCGCCGGTCTTCCGATCACGCGCCTGCCACAGCAGTCCCTGTCCACCTTCTCCTGCCTGGCGGAGGAGTTCGTACCTGCCACCCAGCACCGTGCCGGCTTCCATGGGTTCCCCTCGTCGTGGCGTAGTCGCTCAGCGGTGCTTGTCCGACCGGAGATCCGCGAGGCATTCCTGGAGTTCGTGGAGCCCGGTGGCGGTGGCGGTGTTCCATCTTTCGAGGAGAACGGTGCTCTCCTCGACCGCTCCGCGCAGACTGTGGCGCGCCCGGCGCTTCTCCTCCCGCGTCTGTTCGCTGATCCGTTTCCGCTCCCTCGGCACGCGGCCGAGTTCCGGCAACGCCCATACGACGCCGAGGAGGCCGAAAAGCAGGAACATCCACGCGGCCACCCCGTCGGCGACGGGGAAGGAGAGCAGTGCGGCCACCAGGCCGACACCTCCGACACCCAGCCGGACGGTGTCGTACCGGACCCGCTCCGCCGCTCTCTCGATGTGCTTGCACAGGTCGTCGGCCAGCCGATCGGCCTGGTCCCCCTCGGGCGTCTCCGCGTCGATCTCGCGTCGCCAGTTCGGCCACCGTACCTGCGTGACCTGCACGCGCGCCGGCCGGTGCTCGGTCGCCTGCGCTGTGACGGACTGCCCGGCGGCGATGATCCATCCGCCGGCGTAGGCGAGCGCGAGGCGCTGGGCCCGCTCACCGATTCCGCACTTCTCAGGGGCGAACGCGGCACGGGTCAGCAGGGTCGGCAGGTCGATCGTCTCGGAGAGGGGATCGCTCAGCTCGGAGACCGCCTGTGCGGTCCCGCCGTTGCCGCCGCTCTCGACCACGAGCTCCGCCTGGCGTATGGATCTGAGGTATCCCAGTTCATCGGGGCCCGGGTGCTTGATGAGCGCCTCGATCGCATGCCGGATGTGGTCGTACTCGGAGCGGGGCCCGCTCTCAACGACGGCGAAGCGGTTGCGGAAATGCGTGGCCACGGCCCCGCACGCTGTGGCTTGTTTCCAGCCGTCTTCGATGCGCTGCCACTGCCCTTCGGCCAGCTGCCGGAGCCGGAGGTAGTCCTGGCCGGGCAGCGGGGCGTGGTAGGCGAGGAGTTGCCGGCGGCATGCGTCACGCTGGGAGCTGTAGGTGGGATTGGTCGCGTCCGTCAATGAATCGATCTCCTCCGCCCATCTGCTCAGCCTCTCCTTGGCGTAGGTCAGGGCCTTCTCCCCGAGTTCCTCCTCCGCCAGGGCGTTCAGCACGTGGAAGAACTCGCCGCCGAGCGCACGGGGGTTGAGCGATTCCAGGTAGCGGCTCATGCTCCGGGCGGCCGTCTTCTCGTCTCGGCGCAGGGAGTGCACAAGGGCGAGGAACAGCGTGCTACGGCTCTTGTCCGCGGCCGTCGCCAGGCTCCACGCCTGGTTGCGCAGTTCCTCTTCCTCCAGCAGTTCAGCGGCGACGGCGACCACAGCGGGGCCGAGCCAGTACTCCCCGGTGCTGAGCATCTGCGTGCTAACCGCCTGCCGTACCGTCTCCGAAGCCAGCGTGCGATCGCGGATCGCAGCGGCAACGAGCTCGGTGATCAGGCTTCTCGCGAGCCGGCGCGTGTGGTCCCGGGAGGCGAACTCCTCCTTCATCTCGGCCTTCAGCCGGTGCAGCTCGGCCCATGCTTCGGCTCTGCTGGCGTTGAGCTCCACCTGCGCGCGCAGGTCGTTCACCGACCGGGCGACAGCCTTGAGCTCCTTGGCCAGAAGCGCCTGGCCCTCCCGCAACTGCGTGACCTGTTTGCCGAGATCCTCGGTGGACTTCGTCATCGACTTCAGCTTGTCCATGACGCCGGTGTTGTGCTCTGTCCAGCTCAGGGCCAGCGGCTTCATGGAGGACTTCACGGTCCGCTCCACCGCCGCCGCGAGGTCATCTCTGTCCGTGGTCACACACTCTCCTGGTTCACCGCCGGGGCCGTGAGGCTTTTAACAGTCGGAAAACGTGACATGAGACGCCTTATTCATAGCTGGCGCCGTATCCGCCTGCAAGATGGGGATGAGGGAGTGGTTGCCGCTGCCGAGGCTGACCGCCGGCGGGATGCCGTGGTCACCCTGACCTTGGCTGAATGCTCCAAACCAGAAGAATTCGGGGCAAATGTGATCTTAATGTCATAAAGATCGGCCATTGTGGAGGAGTGCGAACGTGGCTCAGTGATCAAGTTAGGAAGCGGCTGGGTACGTTTGGCCTGATTGTGCCCTCCATCGCGCAGTGTGCCGTGGGCGCCGCGCTGGCCTGGATCGTTGCCGTTCATCTGCTCGGCCACACCCACCCCCTCTTCGCGCCCATCTCCGTGATGATCTGCGTGGGTGTGGGGCTCGGTCAGCGGCTGCGCAGGGTGGTCGAGCTGGTGGTCGGTGTCAGTCTGGGCGTGGGCATCGGCGACCTGCTGGTGTCGTGGATCGGCTCGGGCCCCTGGCAGATGGCGATCGTGATCGCGCTGGCGATGAGCGTCGCGGGGCTGCTGAACAGCGGTGAGCTGTTCGTGTCGCAGGTCGGGTCGTCCGCGGTGCTGGTCGCCATGGTGGTGCCGGGCGAGGATGTCGGCGGGCTGGACCGGATGGCCGACGCGCTCACCGGCGGCGTCATCGGCATCGCCGCGGTCGCTCTGCTGCCCGCCAGCCCGCTCACCATCGCGGGCAGGCATCTGTCCGGCGTGCTCGACGCCTTCTCCACCATGCTGGAGCAGGCGGCGGAGGCGATCGAGAAGGGCGATCTGGACCTGGCCGCCGAGGCCCTGGAGGGCGGACGCAGGACCCAGACGGCGGTCGAAGAGTTCGAGGCGGCGCTGGAGAACAGCAAGGAGATCATCATGATCTCGCCGCTGCACTGGCATCACCGGGCCAGACTGACCAGGTACGAGACCGCTGCCGTACCGGTGGATCTGGCGCTGCGCAACGCGCGGGTGCTGGTCCGCCGCACGCTCGCGGCGCTGGGTGAGGCCGGCC
>NZ_JBEXUE010000486.1:0-7442 GCF_040614275.1 Streptosporangium sp. NPDC006013 | reverse complement strand
CTACGCTCCCGGCCGGGAGCGAAGACGAAGACCGGAACCTCTACGGGCGTCGGCGGCTGTCCCGCCGATACCCGCGGCCGAACCGCTCGGCGTTCAGGCGTTGGCGGCGGCTATCTCGTCGATGCGGGCGGCCAGGGTGAAGTCCATCTCCGTCAGCCCGCCGGCGTCGTGCGTGCTGAGCGCGAGGTGGAGGGTGCGCCAGCGGATGTCGATGTCGGGGTGGTGGTTGAGCTTCTCGGCCTCGACCGCGATCTCGTCCACGATGCGGATCGCGGTCGGGAAGTCGGTGGCAGTGATCTTCCGGCGGATCTCGTCTCCCTCGCGCCGCCATTCGGGCAGGCCGGTGAGCCGGTCGTCCACCGCGGAGTCGTCAAGCAGGTTCATCCTCCCAGGAGATCACGTCCCCGGCGAGGACACCAAGCCGGGGCAGGCTCCCGGCGCGCCGGGCCATGGCCATGATGCCCTGGGCCATGGCGGTGGCGTGGCTGGTCCCCTCCAGGAGGGGCTCCAGCTCGGGCAGCAGACCGGGTAGCCGGGACAGGCTCCAGTCGTGCCAGCCGGACAGGCGGGTGCCGCCGCTGTCGGGGTCCTCGGCGCGGTAGGCGGCCAGGATCGGGCACTCCCGGTGAATGCGGAGCAGCCATCTCTCGATGTCGGCGTTGAGCGCGGCTATCCGGGAGGGCGCGGCGTACAGCCAGCCGTCGTCGCCGATCCGGTCGGACTCGCCGCCGAGCGCGGGGTAGGAGCGGGCCACCGTACCGTGCAGGAACAGGCCGCTGGCCACCATGAGCTGGCGCCCCTCGCACCAGTCGAGCGCCCCACGCAGGGGTGCCGGGACGGTGTCGACGATGACCGCGCGCTGGGAGGCCGTGGGCTGCCGGGCGAAGCGGACGTGCACCTCGGCCCACATGTAATAACTCGCCTCCCCCGCTCCGAAGAAGGGGAAGGGGAAGTCCTGGTCGGGGTGGGCCATGGGTCGGGTTTCTCCGTGGAGAGGGGACAGGAGTCGTTCCGAATATGAACGACTCCTGACGACCCTCTCGGGATTACTCGCCGGAGCTGGTAATTTGACCGGATCCGGTCATTTGACCGCGCCGGAGGTGAGACCCGACTGGATCTGGCGCTGGAAGATGATGTAGACGATCATGACCGGGATGATGGCCATGCTCAGCGCGGCGAACAGGCCGGGCCAGTCGGCCTCGTAACCGGCGCTGGTGGAGATGTTCGCGACGCCCTGGGTGATCAGCCACTTGTCCTCGACGTTGCCCGACAGCAGCACGATCGGCAGGAGGTACTGGTTCCACTGACCCAGGATGTTGAAGATCGTGATGCTGACCAGCCCCGGCTTGGCCATCGGCACCATGATCTGGAAGAACGTCCGGGTGTGCGAGCAGCCGTCCATCATCGCCGCCTCGGCCACCGAGGTGGGCAGCGTCTTGAAGAACGCCGACAGGAAGAAGACGGTGAACGGCAGCGAGTAGGCGATGTAGACCAGGATCACGCCGAGGTGGGTGTCGATCAGGCCCAGGTTCTTCACCACGAAGAAGAGCGGGACCAGCGCGAGGAAGACCGGGAACGTCATCCCCGACACGAACAGGAAGTAGATCGCCCTGTTGCCGGGGAAGCTGTAGCGCGCCAGCACGTACGCGGCCATCGAGCCGAGCAGCATGGTGCCGGCCGTGCTGCACGCCACCACGAAGACGGTGTTCAGCATGTACTGCCCGATGTGCGCCTTCTCCCAGGCCCGGCCCCAGGCGTCCCAGCCGAAGGAGGCGGGCAGCGTGATGGCGTCCCCGAAGATCTCGGTGTTGGTCTTGAAAGAGGCCAGGAACGTCCAGAGGATCGGGCCGACGATCAGGATCGCCCAGACCAGCAGCGCGAGGTGGGACAGCACCCCGAAGGGGCCGAGCGAGCCCCTGGTCCGCCTGGCACGCGCGTGGGCGGCGGGGCGGGAGGCGGCGGGCTTGCGAGCCGTGTCCGTGGCCATCAGAACTCGATCCTCTCGCGCCGGGTCACGCGCAGGGTGAGGGCGGCGAACGTGATGGTCATGAAGAACAGCGCCACGCCCATCGCCGACGCATAGCCGAACTTGGAGAAGTTGAACGCCGTGCGCCAGATCTCCATCGGGAGCACCGTCGTGGCGTTGTCGGGCCCACCGCGGTCGACCGAGAGGACCTGGACCAGGGCGAAGGCGTCGAAGGCGGCGATGCCGAGATAGACCCAGGCGACCTGCATGGTGTCCCAGAGCAGCGGGATCGTGATCCTGAAGAACAGGGTGAACCTGCCCGCGCCGTCGAGGGCGGCGGCCTCGAACACGTCCTTGGGGATGGAGGACATGCCGGCCGAGAACAGCACCACGTAGAAGCCGACGGCCTGCCAGACCATCACGCCGATGATGGCCAGCAGGGCGATGTCGGGATCGATGAGCCAGCCGACCGGTTCGATGCCGACCTTGCCGAGCAGGCCGTTGATCACGCCGGTCCCGTCCGGGCGGTAGATCGCCTGGAAGAGCACGCCGACGATGGCGACGGCCAGGACCTGGGGTAGGAAGAAGATCACCCGGTAGACCTTCGAGCCCCAGATCCCGGTCATCCGGCCGCCCCGCTGCCCGCCGCTCAGGTTGAGCAGGAAGGAGAAGAACAGGGCGATCACGATGGTGACCAGCGGCATGACAAGCAGCAGAACACCGTGGTGACGCACCGCAGCCCAGAAGACCTCGTCGTCAAGGAGCCTGGTGAAGTTCTCCAGGCCGATGAACTGAGGGTTCGCCGAGATGCCCTTCCAGTTGGTCACCGCGATGTAGAAAGCCTGGATGTACGGGCTGACCACGAAGACCACGTAGAGGAGCACCGGCGCGGCGAGAAAGCCGACGATGAACGGATACTTGCCTTGCCGCATCGGGGCTACACCGTCCGGGTCTGCTTGGTGATGGACGAGTCGGCCTTGGTCTTGTCGGCGGCCTTCTGCATCTTCTCGCAGAACTCGTCGCCGGAGATGCGGCCGAACATGAGCGCGTTGGTCTGCTTGCGCAGCTCGGTCTCGAACTCCTTGTACCAGTTCTCGAAGCTGCTGAAGGTGACGATGTTCTGGCCCGCGGCGCTCTGCGCGGCGCTGAGGCTGGCGTTGCCCGGCGACAGCTCCAGGCCGTCGGCGGCACCGGTCACCACCGTGATGTTGCCGGACTTCTCGGTGAAGCCCCTCGCGCCCTCCTTGGAGAGCATGATGCGCAGGTACTCCAGGCCGCCCTTGGGGTTCTTGGCCTTGGCCGGGACGATGTACGCCTCGCCGGCGGCGGCGCGGATGGCCTCGAACGGCAGCTTGTCGGCCGCGGTGACGCTGGGAGTGGGCGACAGCGCGTACTTGAAGCCTTCGGGGGTCTGCTCCTTCTGCTCGTTCTCCAGCCAGGAACCGGAGGGGTAGAGGGCGACCTTGCCCTGGTTCTGGCGGAGCTGCACCTCGGTGTGGATCAGGCCCTCGAAGGACTTGTCCATGTATTTGGCGATCTCAGCCCAGGCGGCGGCGGACTGCTTCATGGCGTCGCGCTGCCAGACTCCGTCGACGAGGTTGTCGACGTCGAGCAGGATCTGGTTGCCCTCGATCTTCGCGGCGGAGATGAGGATCATCCAGTACGCGTAGTAGGCGGCGTTCTTGCCCGCATACGCGAACGGGGTGACCCCGGCGGCCTTGGCCTTCTCGGCGAAGGCCTTGAACTCCTCGAAGGTCTTCGGCGGGGTCCAGCCGTTCTTCTCGAACAGCGCGGAGTCGTACCAGAGGCCGTACGCGGAGAAGACGTAGTTCATCAGGTACGGCTTGCCCGCGAGGAGACCCGACTCGACGGTGCCCGGCGCGACCAGGTCGCGGACCTTCTTGCTCGGGTCGTCGATCGAGGGGGCGTCCCACAGCTCGGTGAGTTCGAGGAGCTGGCCCTCCTGCTGCAGGGCACCGTTGTCCATCAGGTCGGTGCCGGAGTTGGCGATCACGTCGGGGACGTCGCCGCCGGCGAACCGCGGCTGCAGGGTCTGTGCGATCTGCTGGGTGGCGACGTGCTTGACCTGCGCCTGGGCGAACGCCTTCTTGTACAGCGGCTCGTGCACCTCGGTGGCGTAACTGTCACCGAGGCCGCCCTTGAAGATGACGACCTCAAGCGGCGCGTCGGCGGCGACGCCGAACGGGTTCGCCGCGGAGATCGCGCCACCCGCGGAGGGGGCCGCCGAGGTGCTGGCCGCCGGAGCCGCGCCACCGGTGGCGCAGGCGCTGAGCAACCCCGCGCCTGGACCGACGATCAGAGCGCTCATGCCGATCCGGCGGAGCAACTGCCGCCGGGTGATGTCTCCGGGCGTACCGACCGAGTTTGACATGCAACCCTCCTGAACGGGGGATCAATTAGGAAAGTTTCCTAAACGTTTGCCCGAAGGTACGTATCTGCGGAGTCCAGCGTCAAGACTTCCCAGCCGGTCTAGACCGAGCCGTGATGTCCTCGCGACCTATCCGCTAGCTACCAAACGCCAAGGAGGTGCAATTCAATGACAGAACGGCACACAGTGGCCGATATTTCCCTGGAACCATTGACGTGACCACCGCCAGGGAGATAAAGGAACCGTGCTCGCCGGAAACCAAGGGGCGGCAACCGGTCTAGACCAGATAATGAGGGTTTGCCGCCCGGTACCGCAAGCCCCTACTTTTGACGGCATGTTGCTGGCCGAGCAGCGCCGCCTGCTGTGTGAGTACGGCCGCCGGGCCGCCACGACCGGACTGGTCGTCGGAACCGCGGGAAATCTCAGCGTGCGCGCGGGCGAACTCGTCGCCGTGACGCCCAGCGGCGTCTCCCTCGACCGGCTGGAACCCGAGGCCTGCCCGATCGTCGACGTCGAGGGCCACCTCGTCGAGGGCGACCTGCGGCCGTCCTCGGAGACCCCCATGCACCTGGCGGTCTATACGACCACCGAGGCCGGCGCCATCGTGCACACCCACTCCGTCTTCGGCACCGTGGTCGCCACGACCATGAGCGAGCTGCCGCCCATCCACTACAACGCCCTGCTGCTCGGCGGGACCGTCCGCGTCGCCGAATACGCCACCTACGGCACGCCCGAGCTCGCCGCCTCCGTCCGGGCCGCGCTGGCGGACAGGCGCGCGGCACTGCTGGCCAACCACGGCGGGGTCACGATCGGCGACGACCTGGACGGGGCCTTCGAGGCGACCAGGCTGCTGGAGTGGCTCTGCGAGGTCTATGTGCGGGCCAAGGGCGTCGGCGAGCCCCGCGTGCTCACCGAGGAACAGCTCGCCGCGGTGGTCCGGCGCGCCTTCGATCCGCCCACGTTCCCCCGCCGCGGGAACTGACCGCGACACGACCGCCCTTTGCCCGTACACCCTCGTCGCGAGGACCGAGCGCGACGTGGCCCCCGCCCAGTACACCCCCTTCGCGAGGACTGACCCGATGCCTCTCCAGCTCACCGGCGCCCCGAGCGATCCGGACCTCATCCGCCTGCCCTGGGACGTCCCGCTGGAGGACTGGCCCGAGCACCGCCTGGTCTCCCTGCCGCGCGGCATCTCCCGGCACGTGGTGCGCTTCACCCGCCTGGCGGGCAAGGTGTACGCGATCAAGGAGATCAGCGAGTACTACGCCAAGCGCGAGTACCGCCTGCTGTGGGACCTGAGCCGGATGGACACCCCGTCGGTCGAGCCGGTGGCCGTGGTCACCGGACGGACCGACGCCGCCGGCGAGCCGCTCGACTCGGCGCTCATCACCCAGCACCTGCAGTTCTCGCTGCCCTACCGGGCGGTCATGTCCGGGACGGTCCGCCCCGAGACGCTCAACCGGCTGCTCGACGCCCTGGCCGTGCTGCTGGTACGGCTGCACCTCGGCGGCTTCTACTGGGGCGACTGCTCACTGTCGAACGTCCTGTTCCGCCGGGACGCGGGCTCCTTCGCCGCCTACCTCGTCGACGCCGAGACCGGTGAGCTGCATCCCATGATCAGTGAGGGTCAGCGGCTGTACGACATCGAGGTGGCGCACACCAACATCTTCGGCGAGATGCTCGACCTGGAGGCGGGCGGGTTGCTGCACTCCTCCATCGACCCCGAACAGGTCGCCGACTCCATCTGCGAGCGCTACCACCGCCTCTGGGGCGAGCTCACCTCCGACGACATCATCGAGGAGGTCGACTGGCACATGATCGACCAGCGGATCCGCCGGCTGAACTCGCTGGGCTTCGACGTCGCCGAGATGATGGTCCGCCGCAAGGCGGGCACCGGGCGGCTGATCGTCCGCCCCAAGGTGGTGGACGCCGGGCACCACCAGCGCAGGCTGCTGCGGCTCACCGGCCTGGACGTGGAGGAGAACCAGGCCAGGCGGCTCCTCAACGATCTCGACTGCTTCCGCGTGTCGTACGGCCTGCGCCACGAGGATGAGGCGATCGTGGCCCACCGCTGGCTGGCCGAGGTCTTCCAGCCCACGGTGGAGGCCGTCCCGCAGAATCTGCGCGGCAAGCTGGAGCCCGCCCAGTTCTTCCACGAGGTGCTCGACCACCGCTGGTTCCTGTCGGAGGAGGCCGGGAACGACGTCGGCCTGCCCGCCGCGGTGAATTCCTATGTGAAGAACATTCTTGTTTTCAAGCCGGACGAAAAGGCGATTATCACCGACCAGCCAACGGGTTGATTTCCACCCGGGGTGTATATCTTCCTACCTGGTTGGTGAATCCTACGCTTTTTCCTATCAAGGCACTGGCCGGAAAGGACGAATCCCGAGGGCTTTCCCTACGCTGACCGGGCGACGCCTGAAGTCGCCGGCAAGGGAGAGCACGTGCTCGGAATCGAAGACTGCCTCACTGAGGTAATGGCCATCCCCGGTGCCCTGGACGCGATCCTCATCGATCAGACCAGCGGGACGGTCGTGGCGACCGGCGGCGCGAGCCGCCACGGTGACGTGGAGCGATCGGCCGCGGGGCTGAGCGAGACCCTGCGCGCGACGCTGGACGGACTCGCCGTCACCGCACCGGGCGGCACCGTCCGGATCGACGACATGATCATAACCACGGACGGCGGCCACCATTTGCTGCGGCCGCTGGAAACGCTTTTCGACGGCCCGCTGGTCATTTACGTCAGACTCGACCTGGAACGGTCGAACCTGGCATTGGCCCGCCACCGCCTCCAGGCCCTTTCCGGCCGCCTGATATCGACGTGAAGCCGTGCCGAGCGTCGAGATCATCCTCAGCGGGCTCGCCAGTGATCGCGCCACCGGCTCGCTCCGCCTCGGCAAGGCGGGCGCCATCTATCTCACCGACGGCCGCGTGACCTACGCCGAGAGCGCGGCGGCCCCCCGGCTGGAGGACCTGCTGGCGGCCTGCCGCGGCGGACGCCTGGAAACTCACGGCCACCCACCAGTGCGGCAGCGCGGTGAACCGCGGCCGCCACCCGGAGGCGGCGACGGCGAGGACCACGATGGC
>NZ_JBEXUE010000485.1:0-7460 GCF_040614275.1 Streptosporangium sp. NPDC006013 | reverse complement strand
CTCTGGCGATGCTGGCGCATCGCGGTTCGGCCGCTCTTACCCGGCTCCTTCCCTCGTCGACCGGGGCCGCTCGTTCCTCGCAACCCCGCTCTCCTCAGTCCAGTCGCCGGCGCGGCCTCACGGGGAGTCCCCCAAGGACAGAGCACGAAGCACGTCCCCGGGGTGATTCTTGAGGTGGGAGAACGGCGCGTCTCTTCTCCTAGTCCAGTCGCCGGCGCGGCCTCACGGGTTGTTGGCGACGCTGGCGCGTCGCGGTGAGGCCGCTCTTGTCCGGCTCCTTCCCTCGTCGACCGGGGTCGCTCGTTCCTCGCAACCCCGCTCTCCTCAGTCCAGTCCCCGGCGCGGCCTCACGGCTGCGGGCGGTACCGTGCGCCCGAAGGCCGGAGCACCGGTCGGCGATTCGGTAGCCTTGACCAGGTACCCCCCGTGTCCGTACGGCTCGGGGCTGTCGTGTTGCCGTCGTGGGGCTGTGGGCGAATCTGATGAGTCTTTCCGGACTTCTGGACCTTGTCGCCGGGGAGCCTGAGCTGGCTTCCCTTCTTCGGGATGTGCGCGGGGGCGACTCGTCCGACGTGTCGCTGGTCGCGCCGCCTGCGCTCCGTCCCTTCGCGGTGGCCGCGCTGGCCAGGGAGGGCGCGGAGAAGGCGGCCAGGACCGTCCTCGCGGTGACCGCGACCGGCCGCGAGGCCGAGGATCTCGCCTCGGCCCTCACCAGCCTCCTGGACGAGAGCACCGTCGCGGTCTTCCCCGCCTGGGAGACGCTCCCGCACGAGCGCCTGTCGCCGCGCAGCGACACCGTGGGCCAGCGCCTGGCGGTGCTGCGCAGGCTGGCCCACCCGGTCGAGGGCGACCTCTCGGCCGGCCCGCTGCACGTGGTGGTCGCGCCGATCAGGGCGCTGCTCCAGCCGATCGTGCGCGGCCTGGGCGACCTGCGACCGGTGCGGCTGCGCGCCGGGGACGACGCCGACCTCGACAGCGTCGTCCACAGCCTGGTGGAGAACGGCTATCACCGGGTCGACATGGTGGAGAAGCGCGGGGAGGTCGCCGTCAGGGGCGGGCTGCTCGACGTCTTCCCGCCGACCCAGGAGCACCCGCTCCGACTGGAGTTCTGGGGCGACACCGTCGAGGAGATCCGCTGGTTCAAGGTCGCCGACCAGCGCTCGCTGGAGGTGGCCGAGGACGGGCTGTTCGCCGCCCCCTGCCGGGAGTTGCTGCTGACCGCCGAGGTCAGGGAGAGGGCGAGGGAACTCGCCGAGACGCACCCTTCGCTGGCCGAGATCCTGGAGCAGCTGGCCGAGGGCGTGCCGATGGAGGGCATGGAGGCGTTCGCGCCGGTGCTCGCCGGTGAGATGGACCTGCTCGTCGACCACCTGGGGGAACGAGCGGCGATCTTCGTGTGCGACCCGGAGCGCATTCGCGGGCGCGCGGACGAGCTGGTGCGGACCAGTCAGGAGTTCCTGGAGGCGTCCTGGATCAACGCGGCGTCCGGCGGCGAGGCGCCGATCGACCTGGGCGGGGCGGCGTTCCGCACCCTGGAGGAGATCCGCGACCACGCGCGGCAGCTCGGCCAGCCCTGGTGGTCGCTCGCGCCGTTCGGTGTCGAAGGCGAGAGTGACGGTGCTCAGGGCGGCGGGCCGGACGGCGGGCTGGTGCTGAGGGCGCGCGAGGCGGAGGCCTACCGGGGCGACACCCAGCGGGCGCTGTCGGACATCAAGGGCTGGCTCGACTCCGAGCGGGTGGTCGTCCTGCTGAGCGAGGGCCACGGCCCCGCCGAGCGCATGGTCGAGCTGCTCAAGGGCGTCGACCTGCCCGCGCGCCTGGAGCCGGGCCTTGAGCGGATCCCCGACTCCAAGGTCGTCCACGTCACCACCGGCCTGATCGAGCACGGGTTCGTCACCCCGTCACTGGCCGTGCTGACCCACCTCGACCTGGTCGGCCAGAAGGCGTCGACCAAGGACATGCGGCGGTTGCCGTCCCGGCGCCGCAACATGGTCGATCCGCTCCAGCTCAAGGTCGGCGACAACGTCGTGCACGAGCAGCACGGCGTGGGCCGCTACATCGAGATGGTGCAGCGCACCGTACAGGGCGCCACCCGTGAGTACCTGGTGATCGAGTACGCCAAGGGCGACCGGCTCTACGTGCCGACCGACCAGCTCGACGAGGTCACCCGCTACGTCGGCGGCGAGTCGCCCACGCTCAACCGGATGGGCGGCGCCGACTGGGCCAAGGCCAAGACCAAGGCCAAGAAGGCGGTCAAGGAGATCGCCGGAGAGCTGATCCGCCTGTACTCCGCCCGGATGGCCTCGCCGGGACACGCCTTCGCGCCCGACAGCCCGTGGCAGCGCGAGATGGAGGACGCCTTCCCCTACGCCGAGACCGGTGACCAGCTTGAGGCCATCGACGAGGTCAAGCGCGACATGGAGCGCCCGATCCCGATGGACCGGCTGATCTGCGGCGACGTGGGCTACGGCAAGACCGAGATCGCGGTGCGGGCGGCGTTCAAGGCGGTGCAGGACGGCAAGCAGGTGGCGGTCCTGGTGCCGACCACGCTGCTGGTGCAGCAGCACATGTCGACCTTCGCCGAGCGGTTCTCCGGATTCCCGCTCAACGTCAGGCCGATGTCGCGGTTCCAGAGCGACGGTGAGGTCTCCGCGACCCTGGAGGGTCTGCGCGAGGGCTCGGTCGACGTGGTGATCGGCACGCACCGGCTGTTCTCGTCCGAGGTCAGGTTCAAGCAGCTCGGCCTGATCATCATCGACGAGGAGCAGCGGTTCGGCGTCGAGCACAAGGAGGCCATGAAGCACATGCGCACCCAGGTCGACGTGCTGGCCATGTCCGCGACCCCGATCCCCCGCACGCTGGAGATGGGGCTCACCGGCATCAGGGAGATGTCCACGATCCTCACCCCGCCCGAGGAGCGGCACCCGATCCTCACCTTCGTCGGCCCGTACGACGAGAAGCAGATCGGTGCCGCGGTCCGGCGCGAGCTGATGCGCGACGGCCAGGTCTTCTTCGTCCACAACCGGGTGGCCAGCATCAACAAGGTCGCGGCCATGCTGCGCGAGCTCGTGCCCGAGGCCAGGATCGCCGTCGCGCACGGCCAGATGCAGGAGCACCAGCTGGAAAAGATCATGGTGGGCTTCTGGGAGCGCGACTTCGACGTGCTCGTCTGCACCACGATCGTCGAGTCGGGCCTGGACGTGCCCAACGCCAACACCCTGATCGTCGACCGGGCCGACAACTACGGCCTCTCCCAGCTCCACCAGCTGCGCGGCCGGGTCGGCCGGGGCCGCGAGCGCGGCTACGCCTACTTCCTGTACCCGCCGGAGAAGCCGCTCACCGAGACCGCCCACGAGCGCCTGGCCACCATCTCCCAGCACACCGAGATGGGCGCGGGCATGTACGTGGCGATGAAGGACCTGGAGATCCGCGGCGCGGGCAACATCCTGGGCGCCGAGCAGTCGGGTTTCATCGCGGGCGTCGGCTTCGACCTGTACGTGCGGATGATGGCCGAGGCGGTGCAGGAGCAGAAGGCCAAGCTGGCCGGCACCTACCAGGAGGACGCGCGGCCCGACGTCAAGGTCGAGTTGCCGATCAACGCCCACATCCCGCACGACTACGTCACCTCCGAGCGACTGCGGCTGGAGGCGTACAAGCGGATCGCCGCGATCGGTTCCGACTCCGACATCGGCGCGGTGCGCGACGAGCTCGTCGACCGGTACGGACGGCCGCCCCAGCAGGTGGAGAACCTGCTCGAGGTCGCCCGCTTCCGGATTCGCGCCCGCCGTGCCGGGCTCACCGATGTCACCCTGCAGGGCCAGAACATCAAGTTCGCGCCGGTGGAGCTGAAGGACTCCCAGCAGGTCAGGCTCCAGAGGCTGTACCCGAAGGCACTGCTGAAGCAGGCGGCCGGTACGTTGCTGGTGCCCGTACCCAAGACCAGGCCCCTCGGGGGCCAGCCGCTGCGCGATCTGGACCTGCTCAAGTGGTGCGGGGATCTCGTCGAGGCGATGTTCCTCGAAACCGCGCGGGTAGAGTAAGCACGTTTGTCGTGAAGGGAACGCATGTGAAGTCGACCCGAGTGCGCGTCATCCTGGCGGTCGCCGCCGCCGGTGTCGCGCTGACCGCCTGCTCTCCGAACCAGATCGGCGCCGCCGCCGTCGTGGGTGGAGAGC
This sequence comes from Streptosporangium sp. NPDC006013, assembly GCF_040614275.1. Taxonomy (NCBI): domain Bacteria; kingdom Bacillati; phylum Actinomycetota; class Actinomycetes; order Streptosporangiales; family Streptosporangiaceae; genus Streptosporangium; species Streptosporangium sp. NPDC006013. The sequence continues at coordinate 3,285 of NZ_JBEXUE010000485.1, read as the reverse complement.
GCATCAGCTCCAGCGAGCTGAGCAAGAACGTCCGCGAGTACGAGGAGGCGCTGTCCAAGGCGGGCGTCTCCGCCTCGCAACTGCAGTTCCAGGACAGCGTCCCGCAGCTCGTGCTCTTCCAGCTGGCCAATGCCAAGCAGTACGCGAAGGTCGCGGAGAGCAAGGGCATCACGGTCACCGACGGCGAGATCGACCAGGTGATCGCGGGCCAGGGCGGCCAGGAGAAGTTCGAGCAGCAGATGCTCCAGCAGGCGGTGGCCCCCTCGCACGCACGCGAGTTCATGAGGTCGCAGGTGCTGATCAGCAAGCTCGTCGCCAAGTACGGCGGCGGCACCGACGAGGCGGCCATCCAGCGCGGCCAGCAGCAGGCGATCAAGGACCTGCAGGCCATGCCGATCACCTGGAACCCGCGCTACGGTCAGCTCAACCAGCAGCGGAGCCAGGAGCAGCCGAGTGTCTTCGTCGACGCCGGCCGGTTCGGTGCCGCCGGGGGCCCCGCCGCTCCTGCCGCCGAGCAGCCTGAGACCCCGCAGCAGTAGCCTCCGGACATGTCGCTGATCATCGTCACCACCTCGCCCCGGGTCGCCCCGGGGCTGCTCAGCCATCGCGCCTGGCAGGTTCTCGGACAGGGCCCGGTCCGCACCGGGGCCGCGGACCATCCGCACCTGCCATACCTGGCGGAGGCCGGGGTCGACGTCGAGGTGGTCGCCTGCGACCCCGCCGTGCTGGTCCGCGAGGCGGTGGCGGCGACGGTCGTGTGGCTGGAGGCCGACGAGGCGCTGATGCGCTCCATCGGCCACGCCGCCGTGGCGCTTGAGGACCCGCCGGTGATCGAGGTCGTTCCTGGCTCGTACGACCTGCCGGGCGCGCGGCTGCTCGACCTGGTCTCGGTGATGGACCGGCTGCGGGTCGAATGCCCGTGGGACGCCCGGCAGACCCACGAGTCCCTGGCCCCGTACCTCATCGAGGAGGCCTACGAGGTGCTGGAGACCATCGAGGAGGGCGACCACGCGGCACTGCGCGAGGAGTTGGGCGACCTGCTCCTCCAGGTGGCCTTCCACGCGCGGGTCGCCCGCGAGCGGCCGGACGGGTTCGACATCGACGACGTGGCCGACGGGATCGTCGCCAAGCTCGTCCGCCGCCACCCGCACGTCTTCGCCGACACCCGGGTGGAGGGCGCGGGCGAGGTCAGCGCCAACTGGGAGACCATCAAGGCGGCCGAGCGCGCGGCCAAGAGCGGTGGCGATCCGGGCTCGGCGGTCGACGGCGTCCCGATGGGCCAGCCCGCGCTCTCCCTCGCCGCGCAGCTCCTGCGCCGCGCCGAGCGCGCCGGAGCCCCGGCGGACCTCCCCGAGGGGGTGCCCGCCGACGGCCTGGGAGCGAAACTCTTCGAGCTGGTACGGCAGGGGCACGCGGCCGGTCTCGACCCCGAGGCCGAGTTGCGCGCCGTCGCCCGCGCCTACCGCGACCAGGTGCGTGCTGCTGGCGACGCTAACGCGTGTTAACGGCGACGCTGACGCGTCGCGGTTCGGCCGCTCTTACCCGGCTCCTTCCCTCGTCGCTCATCCGCTTCGCTCCTTCGCTCCTCAGTCCAGTCGCCGGCGCGGCCTCACGGGCGGTCCCCCAAGGGAGAAGCACGGGGCGTGTCCTCAGGGGCTCCGATGGTCTCCTCGGTCCAGTTACCGGTGGGAGCTGAGGCGCCGGCGGGTCTTGGCGTCGGCGGTGGAGCGCCTTCGGGGCCTCGTACGGAAATTGCGCGAACATTGTTCGGAGGCGTCCCGGTCGCCGTATCGGCAAGTAGATCTCGGTACGCTTCTGAGGCAAACTGTCCTGCGACTTTAGGAGCGCTTCGTGGCTTCCATCGAGGGCGTTACCGCCCGAGAGATCCTTGACTCCCGGGGTAACCCGACGGTCGAGGTCGACATCCTCCTGGACGACGGCAGCCAGGGGCGCGCCGCGGTTCCCAGCGGCGCGTCCACCGGCCAGTTCGAGGCCGTCGAGCTCCGTGACGGCGACGAGCGCTACGGCGGCAAGGGTGTGGAGAAGGCGGTTCTCGGCGTGACCGACGAGATCGCCGACGAGATCCTCGGGTTCGACGCCACCGAGCAGCGCAGCGTCGACCAGATCATGATCGACCTGGACGCCACGCCCAACAAGGCGCGTCTGGGCGCCAACGCGATCCTGGGCGTCTCGCTCGCCGTGGCCAAGGCCGCCGCGGACAGCGCCGAGCTGCCGCTCTTCCGCTACCTGGGCGGGCCGAACGCGCACCTGCTGCCCGTGCCGATGATGAACATCCTGAACGGCGGCGCGCACGCCGACACCAACGTCGACATCCAGGAATTCATGATCGCTCCGATCGGGGCGGAGACGTTCCGTGAGGCCGTGCGGATGGGCACCGAGGTCTACCACGCCCTCAAGGCGGTGCTGAAGGAGAAGGGCTACGCCACCGGCCTCGGCGACGAGGGTGGTTTCGCTCCGAACCTGCCCTCCAACCGTGACGCGCTCGACCTGATCCTGGTCGCCATCGAGAAGGCCGGGTACGTGCCCGGCGAGGACATCGCGCTGGCCCTCGACGTGGCCGCCTCCGAGTTCCACTCGGGCGGCGTCTACACCATCGACGGCAAGGGCCTGTCCGCCACCGAGCTGATCGCCTTCTACGAGGACCTGGTCGCGAACTACCCGCTGGTCTCCATCGAGGACCCGCTGGACGAGAGCGACTGGGAGGGCTGGAACGCCATCACCCGCGCCCTCGGCGACAAGGTCCAGCTGGTCGGCGACGACCTGTTCGTGACCAACCCCGAGCGCCTGGCCCGCGGCATCGCCGAGGGCACCGCCAACGCGCTGCTGGTCAAGGTCAACCAGATCGGCACCCTGACCGAGACCCTCGACGCGGTGGACCTGGCCCACCGCAGCGGTTACCGCTGCATGATGAGCCACCGCTCCGGCGAGACCGAGGACACCACGATCGCAGACCTCGCCGTGGCCACCAACTGCGGCCAGATCAAGACCGGCGCCCCGGCCCGCTCCGACCGGGTGGCCAAGTACAACCAGTTGCTCCGCATCGAGGAGCTTCTGGACGACGCGGCCCGTTACGCGGGTCGGGCGGCCTTCCCACGTTTCCGGCGGTAGTTTCTTCTGGCGGCTCGCACCCGTTCCGAGCACGGGCCGCACCTGGGGAACGCCGGACGCGGTCCGGCGGTCGACGACCTCAGGGACGGCAAGGAGCCCTCGCCGACCCGCGGCCCGAAGAAGCTCTGCACGTTCAAGGAGGCCTCGCGGGTGCTC
>NZ_JBEXUE010000484.1:0-7462 GCF_040614275.1 Streptosporangium sp. NPDC006013 | reverse complement strand
AGCCCGCGGCCCAGCCGCCCTCCGACACGGATCAGGCTGGTCAGCGCGCCGGCGAGGAAGAGCGCCACCAGGACCGCCATCCACGCCGGCGGGACCTCGATGGGGCCGACCCCGCCGAGCCCGCCGCGGCCCACGCCGACCGCCACGCTCACCACCGCGATCATCTTCTGTCCGTCGTTCAGCGCGTACGCCACGCACTGGGCCGTGTAGGCCAGCAGGTGGGTGCCGGACACCAGCCGCGACATGCGGTGGTAGGAGGGCACCCGGCGCGAGACGGCCCCCAGCAGGTAGCCCAGGATCAGCCCGGCCACGGGCGCGCAGGCCCCGATCGCCAGGACGGTGCCCAGGTCGGTCCAGGAGACCGGTAGTCCGGCACCGAGCCCCGCGCCGCCGATGCCTCCGATCACCGCGAGCGTCAGGCTGGTCGGCAGCCCTCTGCCGGTCAGCACCGCGACCACCGCCACCGCGATCACCACCCCCACCAGGAACGCCGCCGCGCCGCCGCTCGTGCCGAGCCCGGCCAGCCGCTCGGTGAAGGTGCGCGCGACGGTCACCCCCAGCAGGTAGGGGACGGCGAAGAGCACGACCACCAGGATCGTGGCGGCGGCCCATCCGGGGAAGCGGGGGAACCTGAGCCCGAGACCGATGAGGGTGGCGCCGTCGTTGGCGCCGCTGACCAGCACGAAAAGGATCGCCACGGCGGCGAACGCCAGAGTCCATCCCATCAGAGGCGGTGCCGCCGGTCGTGCTCGGCGCCTGCTGGACACTCGCGTACCGGGTGGCCCGCCGTCATGTGCCTTCCCTGCCCCGGCCGGTGTCGGTCGTGCGGACGGTGGTTCCTGGCGGCACACCGGGGTCGTGGAGGTGGCGGCCGATCGGCTCCTCGACAGGAGCGGAGAAGGCGCCTTTGTGACCAAGGTCCGGCAGAACCGCACGCATGATGAACTCCTCACCCCGGGAAGCTTCAGTTTCAGGTTAACAGAAGGTAAACGGATGGGAGTGTGTGTCGATATGTCAGGACGGCCTGTCATGGCGGTCTACCAGGGGAAACCGGGAGTTCCGACAGTGCGGGAAGGTGGGCACCGCCGCGAGCGGGCCGGGCGGGAGGTTGTTACGATCGGCCGGTGCCTGACCAGGGGAGACGGGGAGTGGGCGAGCGCCCGTACGTGCTGCTGAGCTGCGCGATGTCCGTCGACGGCTACATCGACGACCGCACGCCGCAGCGGCTGCTGCTCTCCAACGACGAGGACTTCGACCGGGTCGACGAGGTCCGCGCCGGCTGCGACGCGATCCTGGTCGGGGCGGGCACCGTCCGCCGCGACAACCCCCGGCTCCTGGTCAGGTCGCCGGAGCGCGGGCGGGAGCGGGTCGCGCGCGGCCTGCCGCCGTCCCCCGCGAAGGTGACGCTGACCGCCACCGGGAACCTCGACCCGGCCGCCGCCTTCTTCACCGCCGGTGACGCGGAGAAGATCGTGTACGCCGCGTCGCCCGCCGTGGCGAAACTCGCCGCCCGCCTCGCGGGGGCCGCGGAGGTGGTCGACGCGGGAGAGCCGATCGATCTCGGCCGGGTCCTCGCCGACCTGTACGGGCGGGGAGTGCGCCGTCTGATGGTCGAGGGCGGCACCTCCGTCCACACCCGTTTCCTGCGCCAGGACCTCGTGGACGAGCTCCACCTCGTCGTCGCCCCGTTCTTCGTCGGGGACTCCGCCGCCCCGCGTTTCGTCCTGGACGGGGACTTCCCCCGGGACCGCCACCGCAGAATGGACCTGGCGGAGGTACGCAGGATGGGCGACGTCACCCTGCTGCGCTACCGGCTGGCCTGACACGCACCGTCTACCGGGAGGTCCGGATGAACGACCACGACTGGCTGGGGCTGGCGTGCGACCTGGCGAGGCTGTGCCCGCCCTCCGAGACGGCCTTCTCCGTCGGCGCCGTGGTCGTCTCCGAGGACGGCGAGGAGATCTCCCGCGGCTACTCGCGGGAGGGCGACCCCCACGTCCACGCGGAGGAGTCGGCGCTCGGCAAGATCTCCCCGGACGATCCCAGGCTGGCCGGGGCCACGGTCTACAGCAGCCTGGAGCCGTGCAGCGCGCGCAGGTCGCGCCCCAGGACCTGCACCCGCCTGATCCTGGACAGTGGTGTCCGGCGAGTGGTGCTGGCGTGGCGGGAGCCGCTGCTCTTCGTCGACTGCCACGGGGCCGAGGAACTCGCGGAGGCGGGGGTGACCGTGGTGGAGATCCCCGAGCTGGCGGACCGCGCCCGCGAGCCCAACGTGCACCTCCTCCCCGATGCCCCCGGCATCCCCGACGTCCCTGACGCCCCCGGCATCCCCGGCTGACCGGCTTCCCGCCCCCACTCCGGGCCCTTCGCTTCTCGCGGTGGGGGGGCCGTGGTCGCGGGGCGGCCTCGGCCGGCATCCATCGGGCTGCGCGAGCCGGCCGCCCTCATCCCCTGTCTCGCGCGGGGCTTCGCCCCGCTCGCTGCCCGGCGGAGAGGGCTGGTAATCCTCAAAACAATTACTTGTAGTGATAAAAGCGGTCGGCCAATGCTCTTAACTACCTCTATATCCGATTTTTCGGTTTAAGGGGCGCCACTCTCGGTAGTCACTAGATATCGAATGAGAGGCCCGGCTCCATGAGGTTTCTTGGAAAAAACACGATATTTCGTGATTTAACGACCGTTCTGTTGGCGGCTCACGTACCGCATCCAGGGCGCGCCGGAGGCCGGCGGTGACCGGCACCGTTCTCGTCGCCCGCCTGGACAACGCGGGCGACGTCCTGCTGGCGGGGCCCGCGATCCGCGCGGTGGCCGCGGAGGCGCGGCAGGTCGTGCTGCTCACCGGGCCGCGGGGCCGGCCCGCGGGCGAGCTGCTGCCGGGGGTGTCGCGGGTGGTGGAGTGGCGCGCGCCGTGGATCGACCCCACCGCGCCGCCGGTGACCGGCCCGCACGTGCTGAGACTGCTGCGGACCATCCGGGACACGGCTCCCGAACAGGCGCTGATCCTCACCTCGTGCCACCAGTCCGCGTTGCCGCTGGCCCTGATACTCAGGCTGGCGGGTACGCCGAGGGTCGCCGCCGTCTCCATCGACGACCCGGGCTCGCTGCTCGACGTACGGCACGTCGTCGACGAGGAGGTGGACGTGCCGGAGAGCGAGCGCATGCTCGGACTGGCCAGGGCGGCGGGGTTCGAGCTCCCGCGCGGAGATTCGGGGAGGCTCGCCGTACGGCACCCGTTGCCCGAGGTCCGCCACCTCACCGGGCCACCGGGCTACGTGGTCGTGCACCCCGGCACCTCGGTCCCCGCCAGGGCATGGCCCGCGGAGAGGTGGGCGCGCGCGGTTCAGGACCTCGTCCGCTCGGGCCGCAGGGTCGTCGTGACCGGTGGCCAGGACGAGCACGGGCTCACCGCGCGGATCGCCGCGGGTGCCGGGCAGCACGGTCTGTCGCCGGGACCCGTCTTCGCGGGCGGCTGGATGGGCGGGGGACCCGCCCGGCTGCGCGGCTGGAGGGTGGACGAGCCCGCCTTCACCGCCGGCTGGGTCGACGGGACGTGTGCCGCGACGGGCGGCCGGAACTGGAACGGCCCCCCGGCCACGTACGGCGGGCAGCGGGGAAGGTCCGTCGTCGACCTGGGCGGCAGGACCACCTTTCCCGAACTCGCCGCGGTGCTCGCCGGGGCGTGCGCCCTGGTCGTCGCGGACGCGGGGCCCGCCCACCTCGCGGCGGCGGTCGGCACGCCGGTCGTCAGCCTGTTCGCCCCCCTGGCCCCCGCCGGCCGCTGGGCGCCGTACGGCGTGCCGGTCGTGATCCTCGGTGACCAGCGGGCCTCCTGCCGGGTGACCCGGGAGGGTACCTGCGCCGTCGCCGGCCATCCCTGCCTGTCGTCGGTGCCGAGCGCGCGGGTCGTCGAGGCGGTCGACCACCTGACCTCCATCAAGGAGACGATCAGATGAGCACCGCTCCGGCCTGCGTGAGTCTCCGCGAGACCGGTGCCGGCGACGGAGGACGGAGCGCCCCCGCCGGGCCCGAGGCGGACCGCCCGGTCATGGTGGTACTGCGCGGGCTGGGACTCGGTGACCTGCTCACCGCGGTCCCCGCCCTGCGCGCCCTGCGCCGCTCCCACCCCGGCCACCGGATCGTGCTGGCCGCGCCTTCCGCGCTGGCGCCCCTGGTGCCGCTGATCGGCGCGGTGGACGAGGTGCGCGACGTGTCGGGACCCGGTCACGTACCACCGCTCGGCCGGCGCGTGGACATCGCGGTCAACCTGCACGGCGCCGGCCCGCGCGGTATCGCCGCGCTCCACCGCACCGGCCCGGCCCGGCTGCTGACCCACTCCCACCCCGCCTTCCCCGGCGCGCGCGGACCGGTCTGGCGGGACGGCGTGCACGAGGTGCGGCGCTGGTGCGACCTGCTCGCCTGGTACGGCATCACGGCCGACCCCGCCGATCTGGGGCTCCGGCGCCTCGCCTCTCGCGAGGAGGAGTCCCGGCCCGTCGTCATCCACCCCGGGGCCGGGTACCCGGCCAGGCGCTGGCCGCCGGAGCGGTTCGCGCTGGTGGCCGCGGACCTGCGGAGGAACGGGCACGAGGTGGTGGTCACCGGGAGCGCGGGGGAGCGGGACCTCGCCGAGCGGGTGGCCATGCTCGCCGGGCTGCCGCCTTCGTGCGTGCTCGCCGGGCGCACCGGGCTGCGCGAGCTGGCCGCGCTGGTGGCCAGGGCCAGGCTGGTGGTCTGCGGGGACACCGGGGTGACCCATCTGGCGGCCGCGTTCGCCACGCCCTCCGTGGCGCTGTTCGGCCCCGTCGCACCCGCCGTGTGGGGACCTCCGGAGACGGGACCGCACGTCGTCCTGTGGGCGGGCGGCCACGGCGACCCCTACGCCTACCGGCCCGATCCGGGTCTGCTGGAAATCGGCGTCCGGGACGTCCTCGGCGCCGCGGCGCGGCTGCTGGAGGCGGCGCCCCGGGCATGGCACGGGTCAGGCCTGACCGTGGGCGTCGGCGTGGGCGTCGGCCCGGACCAGGCGCAGGAAGGCCTTGAGCCCGGTGATGACCTCGTGGTTGTCGGTGAGACCGTCCACGGTGTCCTCGAAACGCCGGGCGAGCCCGGTGATCCGGCGCTCCAGGGCCTCGTCGCCGTTGCGCAGGTCGGCGCCGAGCGTCTCGACGTCGTCCCGGAGCCGCTCGGCTGACCTGGTCAGCGCGGTCACCTCGGCGGCCAGGTCGTCCACCCTGGCGACGAGCGAGACGATGTCCTCGCGGGGGTGGTGTGCCTCCTTCATCAGCGTGGTGACCCGCTCGCGCAGGTGGGACAGGTAGGCGCCGGCCGGCCGGAAGCAGGTGCTCAGCAGGTAGAAACCGGCGAAGTAGTAGCCCACGAAGGCACCGGACAGGTAGGTGATGACGGCCAGGAGCACCGCGGAGACGATGTGGCCGCCGATGGCGAACCGGCGCATCCGCCCGGCGATCTCCAACGCCTCGGCCTCGTGCCCCTCGGGCACCTGGATGCCGCGCTCCCTGGACACGTGGATCTCGTGGACCACCTGGCGCGCCCCGAAGTAGAGGTTCCACGGCAGGGTGAGGAGCACGATCAACCAGACGAGGCTGATCGCGCCGAGCCCGAGCGACAGGAACGTGGCGAGCGGGACGTCGGCGTACACGAGCAGCCACGCCGCGACCACCGTGCTGACGAGCGCGACCAGGAAGATCCACCATTTCATGACCCGAGGATTTCGAAGATCGCCAAGCCGGGGGAGAGCGTACGCACTCAGCGGCGGCTGAGCACTCCTACTCAGGTTCGCGCCCGCCGTATCTCCAGACGATCTCCCCGTCCACCCGGCCGCCGGTCGGTACCAGCCCTGCCCCGCGGGCCACGGCCGACGAGGCGGCGTGGTCGGGATGGATGGTGGCGACGACGGCCGTGCCGCGCGCCCTGAGCCAGTCGACGAGGGCGACCGCGGCCTCCCCGGCGATGCCCCGGCCCTGCCAGCGGGTTCCCACCACCCAGGCCACGGCCGCGTGGTCGCGGGTCACCGTCGCCTGGACGTAACCGACCAGCCGATCCGGGCCGTCGAGGCGGATCACCCAGTTGAGCCACGACTCGTCCCGGCCCGGTGGCGGCCCGGCGACCAGGCGGGCATAGCGGTCGCGGAGTTGTTCGGGGGTCTCCGGAGAGCCGCCGATGAAGGTGTGCAGGGCCGGATCGCCGAGCACCTCGGCCATCTCGGCCGCGTGGCGCACCGCCAGCGGTTCGAGCGTGAGCCGGGCGGTCCTGATGGTTTCGGTGTCCATGGCCGGACGAGTGTCCCACGGCCGCCGATCGGTCCGGGATCGACGGTGCGCGGGCTTCCCCGGCGGAACCGCGGCGTCGGAACCGTGCGCGGTCAGGCGGGGCTGACGGAGCGGTCGACGCTGCCGGGGGCCAGGACATGTTCGATGACCATGACGGCGGCGCCGATCACGCCCGCGCGGTCGCCCAGCTCGCTGCCGGTGATCGTCAGATGCTGGGTGGCCAGCGGCAGCGACCGGCTGTAGATGACCTCGCGAAGGCCGGCGAGCACCTGCTCCCCGGCCTCGGAGATGTCGCCGCCGACCACGATCACCGAGGGGTTGAAGAAGTTGACGATCGAGGCGAGCACGTCGCCGACCTCGCGGCCCGCCTGCCGGATGAGCTGGACGGCCTGGGTGTTGCCGCTGCGCACCAGACGGACCACGTCGCGGCTGTCCTCGGCGGTCACCCCGGCCGCGCAGAGTTTGGCCGAGATGGCGGCGCCGCTGGCGACGGCCTCCAGGCAGCCGACGTTGCCGCAGCGGCAGACGGTGTCGAGGGCCGAGGCCACCTGGATGTGGCCGATGTCGCCCGCCGCGCCCTGGGCGCCCCGGTGCAGGCGGCGGTCGCTGATGATGCCGCAGCCGATACCGGTGCCGATCTTGATGAAGATGAGGTGGTCGGCCTCGGGGCGGGCGGCCCAGTGCTCGCCCAGCGCCATGATGTTCACGTCGTTGTCGACGAGGACGGGCGCGCCGAGGCGCGAGCCGAGCCATTCCGGAACGGGGAAACCGTCCCAGCCCGGCATTATCGGCGGGTTGACCGGGCGTCCCGAGCTGTGCTCGACCGGGCCGGGGAGACCGACGCCGATGCCGCAGATCTCGTCCGGGCGGTGGCCGGTCTCGGCGAGCATCTCCTCGAAGGTGTGCTGGAGCCAGCCGAGCGTCTCCTCGGGGCCGCGGTCTATCGGCACCTCGGCCGCGCGCTCCGCCAGGACCGTGGTGCCGAGGTCGGTGACCGCCACCCGGGCGTGGGTGGCGCCGAGGTCGGCGGCGAGGACGACGCGGGCGGTGCGGTTGAACGTGAAGGCGACGGCGGGCCGGCCTCCCGAGGAGATGGCCTCCTCGGTCGGCACGATCCACTGCCGGCTCAGCAGCGCGTCGAGGCGCTGGGCCAGCGTGGACCTGGCCAGCCC
>NZ_JBEXUE010000483.1:0-7488 GCF_040614275.1 Streptosporangium sp. NPDC006013 | reverse complement strand
GGCCACCGGGTCGCGCACCGGCAGCGCCATCGTGCTGGACGTGCCGACCGGTCAGGTGATCGCCATGGCGAACGCACCGGAGCTCGACCTGAGGACCCGGTGGAACAGCACGTGGGGCGATCCGGCCGCGGGGATCGCCGCGGCGACGGTCATGACCGAGGGGAACTTCGTCTACCCGAGCGTCGTGCACGCCTGTATGGAACCCAACACCACGCTCGCCCGGTGGGACTCCGAGCACGAGATCATGGAACTGTGGACCTCCACCCACTCGCCGTACTTCGTCGTCAAGGAGGTCGCCCACCTGCTCGGCCTGGAGCGTGAGCAGGTGATCTGCCGTGAGGTGGCCACCGGCGGCAGTTTCGGTTCCAAGTCCAAGGCCTCCGAGCACGAGGTGCTGGCCGCCGCGCTGGCCCGTAAGAGCGGGCGGCCCGTGCTGCTCGCGCTGACCCGCGAGGAGGAGTTCGCGGCCAACAAGCCGAGGCACCGCTTCGAGACGCGGTTGCGCACCTACGCCGACGCCGATGGGCGGCTGCGCGCCTTCGAGACCGAGCTCAACGTCGACAACGGCGCGTACTCGCACATGGGCTCCTCGGTGATGCGCGTCGGAGTGATCACGCTCGGCTCGGTCTACCAGGTGGACGGCGTCCGCTTCGACGCGCGGCTGGTGGACACCGCGACCCAGCCCGGCGGCCAGTACCGGGGGTACGGGACGCCGCAGGTGGCCCTGGCCATGGAGAGCCAGATCGACGAGATCGCCGAGAAGCTTGGTATGGACCCCATCGACATCCGCAGGCTCAACGCGGTCGAGCCGTACACCGAGACGCTGTGCGGTTACCGCCTCACCACGAGCGCGCTGGTGGAGTGCCTGGACGTGGTCCGCGCCGAGCTCGACTGGGACGCCAAACGCGCCGACAGGAGGCCGGGGCGTGGGCTCGGTGTCTCGTGCGCCGCACACGGCTCGGGTGCCTACGCCTACGAGTTCGCCAACCTGAGCGAGGCCGCCGTCGACGTCTTCGAGGACGGGCGGGCCCGGGTACGGTTCGGCGGTTCCGACGCCGGCACCGGCCAGAACACGATTCTGGCGCAGATCACCGCGCAGGAGCTGGGCCTGCCGCTGGAGCGGGTGGACGTGCTCTCCATGGACGGCGAGCTGACCCCGCTCGACCTCGGCGCGTGGTCCTCGCGCGCCACCCACATGTCCGGCATGGCGACCGGCGAGGCGGCGGCCGCCGTGGCCGAACGGCTGCGCGAGCTGGCCGCTGACAAGCTGGGATGTGCCCCGGAGGAGGTCGAGCTGCGCGACGGCTCCGCACACGGGGGCGGTGAGGAGATCACCATCGCCGACCTCGTCCGGCTCAACGGCGAGACCCTGACCCACCAGAGCCACTACCGGGTGGACGGCACCGAGATGATCGCCCCCGGCGAGGACCGGGCGAACCTCTCTCCCACCTACTCCTTCGCGGCGCACGGCGCCGAGGTGGAGGTCGACCGGCGGACCGGCAAGGTGAAGGTCGTCGATTACGTCGCCGCCCACGACGTCGGGCGGGCCATCAACCCGACCATGGTCGAGGGCCAGATCATCGGCGGTGCGGTGCACGGCATCGGTGGCGCGCTGGGCGAGGAGGTCGTCCGGACGGACGGCCGGGTGGCCAACCCCGCGTTCATCAACTACGCGCTACCCCGGGCCGCGGACGTGCCGCGGATCAGGCCGGTCATCGTCGAGGGACACGACGACGCGGGCCCGTACGGCGCCAAGAGCATCGGTGAGATCCCGATCATCCCGCCCGGCGCGGCCATCGCCAACGCGGTATACGACGCGGTCGGCGTCCGCATCAGGGAGCTGCCGATCACCCCGGACAAGGTCCTGACGGCACTCGCCGCCAAGGAGGGGCGCCGGCGTGACCACCGGTTGTGGCGGCGGCCGAGCCGCTGGTGGATCGCGCTGCTGCGGGCGCTGTACCCCAGGGGCGTCCACACCCTGCTGGATCGCTGGGGCACCAGGTTCGGGCGCTACGGCAGGCTCGACGACAAGGTGGGCCCGGCTCCGGAGATCGGCGAGGTGCGCAGGCCCGAGTCGGTGGCCGACGCGTGCGGCGCACTGAGCGAGGGCGCCATCGCGTACGGAGGCGGCAGCGACGTGCTGCCGAGCCGCCGCCAGCGGCTGATCGCCCCCGCCGTGCTGGTGTCGACGGCCCGGATCCCCGGTATGCGCGGCATCACCGGCGCACCGGGCACCGGCATCGTCATCGGCGGCGCCGTCACCCTCGCCGAGGTGGCCGAGGAGTTGGGGGAGCGGCTGCCCGCGCTGAGAGAGGCGATCGAGACCATCGCCTCGCCGCAGCTTCGCGCCGCGGCCACCGTCGCGGGGAACCTGCTGCAGGCCAAGCGCTGCTGGTTCTTCCGCAACGACTTCCCCTGCTACAAGCGCAACGGCGCGACCAGCCCTTGCTACGCGATTCTCGGCGATCATCGCTTCCAGCACGCCGCCGTGGACGGGCACCGCTGCCAGGCGGTCACCCCCTCCGACCTGGCGACGGTGCTGATCGCGCTGGACGCCGTGGCCGAGATCGCCGACGGCGTGCGCACCCGGGCGGTGCCGCTGGTGGAGCTGTACACCGGACCGGGGGAGACGGGTCTGAAGGACGGCGAGCTCCTGGTCTCGATCACCATCCCCGAGGAGGCGGCCGGGCGCGCCTGCGTGTTCGAGAAGCTCGCCCTGTGGGAGGGGGACTTCGCGGTCGTCTCGGTCGCGATCTCCACCAGGGCCGTGCCGGGAGAGCGGATCACCCACTGGCGGGACACCCGCGTCGTACTCGGCGCGCTGGCCCCCACCCCGTGGCGCCCGCACGCCGTCGAGCGAGCCCTGGACGGTACGGAGACAGGAGCGGGTGCCGCGGCGCGCCTGCGCGAGATCGTGGACGACCAGCTCACCCGGCACGCGCACCCGCTTCCCGGCAACGGCTGGAAGCTCGACGCCATGGCCGGGCTCGCCGAGACGGCGGCCGAACGCCTGCTGTCCCCTTCCTGATGACATGCATCTTGCCCGAGAGAGGAACCGACCGTTGACCTCCTCCCCAGAGCCAAAGCTCGGGGTCTCCACAGTCAAGGAGATTCGATGACCGTGAGTGATCCGCGCGGCGGGCACCCGCCCGACACCGCGCTCGACGAGCAGCGGCTGGAGTGGGTGAGGGCCGCCGAGGCCGCGCTCGACACCGACAGGCTCGCCGAGATCGTCATGGGCATGACGGACATCGCCAGCCCGACCGGAGAGGAGGCCGAGCTGGCCCGGTGGCTCACCGCGACCATGGCCGGCTCCGGCCTGGAGGCCGTCTACCAGCCCGTCGACGACACGCAGGGAAACGCGGTGGGACGGCTGCGCGGTGACGGCAGTGGCCCGGACCTGTTGCTCTACGCCCCCATCGACACGCTGACCGTGGGCGAGGAGTCCGAGGACGTCCCCTGGGTGGGCGACACGCTCCGCCACGACCTGCGGCCGAAGGCGGTGCGGCAGGGCCCGTACGTCATCGGGCTCGGCGCCAGCAACCCCAAGGGGCACGGTGCCTGCCTGGTAGCCGCCGCCGAGGCGCTGAAACGGGCAGGCGTGCCGCTGCGCGGTGACGTGATCGTCGGGCTCGGCGCGGGAGGCATGCCCACCAACAAACGCACCGCCCCCCACGTCCGCCGCTACAACGCGGGCCAGGGCAACGGGTGCTCCTTCATGCTCGAACAGGGGGTCTGGGCCGACTTCGCGCTGCTGGCCAAGCCGGGCTGGGCGGTGGCCTGGGAGGAGGTCGGCCTGTGCTGGTTCGAGGTGCGGGTGCGCGGCAGCTACAGCTACGTCGGCAGCCGCCACCGCATCGACTACCGCAACGCGATCCTCGGGGCCGGCGTCGTCGCCGCCGAGCTGGAGTCGTGGTTCGCCGAGTACACGGCCCGCCACACCCATGACACGGTCGCCCCGCAGGGCAACATCGGCGCCATCGAGGGCGGCTGGATGCGGATGCCGGCCGTGGCACCTGCGCTGTGCCGGTTCATGATCGACCTGCGTACCAGCCCTCGCAGCACACCCGCGAGCGTCAGGCGTGAGTTCGGTGCGGCCGTGGAGCGGATCAGGGCGGCCCACCCCGAACTGGACGTGGAGTGGGAGATGGTCCTGTCCATCCCCGGTACCGCGACATCCGCCGACGACTGGATCGTCCGGTCGGCGGTGGAGGCGTGGGAGGCGGAGGAGGGCCGGCCGCACGAGCCGATCCTGGCCAACAGCGGGGCCACCGACGCCAACATCCTGCGCGGCCGGGGACTTCCGACCGCTCGCATCGGCATGACCAGGGTCGGGCCGGAAGGCCCGCTACCGGTGGACTTCCCCTCCGGAATGAACGTGGCCGACCTGCGTGAGATGCGCAGGTTGACCCGCCACGTGCTCCGCACCGTCGTCAACACCTGCACCCGTACACGAGAAGAAGTGGGCATCACCGCATGAGTCGCATCGTCCTGGGAATCGGCGCTTCGCATAGCACGCTCATGAACACCAACTGGGACGAGGTCGCCCACCAAGAGGACGCCCAGCGCTTCCGGGCAGGCCTGGGCGAGGCGCGCGAACTCGTTGAGGCGGCCAGACCCGACGCCGTGGTGGTCATCGGATCGAACCACTTCCGGGGGTTCTTCCTCGATCTGATGCCGGCCTTCACCGTGGGAGTCGCCGAGTGTGTCGGCAGCGGCGAGTCGGGCACCCCCGGCGGTCCGCTCCCGGTCGACACCGAGCTCGCCAGGAAGCTGATGTGGTCGCTGTCGGACGCGGACTTCGACGCCGCGTTCTCGCTGCGGCTCCAGGTCGACCACGGCATCACCCACGCCCTGCAGTACCTGCTGCCCGACCTCGACGTGCCCATCGTGCCGGTCGTCATGAACATGTTCGCCCCCCCGTTGCCGTCACTCGCGCGCTGCGACGCCTTCGGTGCCGAGCTGCGCCGGGCCATCGAGTCCGACGGGCAGGACAAGCGGGTCCTGGTGGTCGCCTCCGGTGGGCTCTCGCACCGCCTGCCGTGGCCCAAGTGGTTCTCCGCGATGTCGGACGACGACCGTTTCCTCGTCGAGGCGTGGCTGAACGGCCGAGACTCCTGGAAGGACTACGAGGTACGGCGCAGGCAGATCATCCTGGCCGCCGAGTCGGACATCAACCCCGAGTTCGACCGCCGGTTCCTGGAACTGCTCCTGGAAGGCGACCTGTCGGAGATCCTCGCCAAGAGCGCGGCGGAGATCGAGGCGGAGGCCGGCAACGGGGCGCAGGAGATCCGGAGCTGGGTGGCGATGTCCAGGGCGGTCGGACCCGCCAAGGGACGGGTCCTCGCCTACGAGCCGATCGACAAATGGATCACCGGCATGGCGGTCGCGGCCCTTGAGCCGCTCCCAGGCGACTGACCCCCTCTGAGCACGTTGTACCGACCCACCAGAACCGTGTTCCAAAGAAAGGCATGACGCAGATGAGTATCTGGACCGATCTGACCGGCGTAGAGCACACGCTCAAGTACGTGGACGCCGGAGGCGTCAGGACCCGGGCGCTGCAGGCCGGCACTGGTGAGCCCGTGCTGTTCCTGCACGGCACCAGCGGCCACCTGGAGGCGTTCATCCGCAACCTCCCGGCACATGTGGCCGGTGGTTACGCCTTCCACGCCATCGACATGGTCGGCCACGGCTACACCGACGGCATCGACGAGCCCTACCGCATCCCCCGCTATGTGGAGCACGTGCTCGCCTACCTGGACGCCATCGGCGCGGAGCGGGCCCACTTCGTGGGAGAGTCGCTGGGCGGCTGGGTGGCGGGGCGTCTCGCCGCCGACCACCCCGAGCGGGTCGGCAAGCTCACCCTGGTCGCCCCCGGTGGCACGGTGGCCAACCCCGAGGTGATGGCGCGGATCAAGACCAGCACCCGGCTGGCCGTGGAGACCGACGACATCGACCTGACCCGCAAGCGGCTGCACCTGCTGATGCACAACCCGGCCAAGGATGTCTCCGAGGAGCTCGTCCAGGTCAGGCATGACATCTACCACCGCCCCGACTTCGTCAGGCGGGTCGGCAACCTGCTGTGCCTGCAGGAGATCGAGAACCGCCGCGAGGACCTGCTCAGTCCCGAGCAGATGGCACGTATCACCGCGCCGACGCTGATCGTGTGGGGTGCGCAGAACCCGTTCGGCGACATCCCCGAGGCGCACCGCATGAACGAGAGCATCCCCGGCTCCCGCCTGGAGATCTTCGGTGAGTGCGGCCACTGGCCCCAGCACGAGCACTCGGAGCGGTTCAACGAGCTCAACCTGGCCTTCCTCGGGGACGGCGCGTGAGCGGCGGCGCGATGCCGCGCCTGGGCATCCGGCTTCCGCCCTGCGACCGGATCGACCGGATCGCCGACGCGGCCAGGCACGCCGAGCGACTCGGCTTCGACAACGTGTGGCTGCCCGACTCCCAGCTGCTGTGGCGTGACGCCTTCACCGCGCTCGCGGCGGTGGCCCTTCGCACCGAGCGCATCGACCTCGGCACGGCGGTCACCAACCTGGTCACCCGGCATCCCGCGGTCGTGGCCTCGGCCGCCCGCAGCATCGCCGAACTGGCTCCCGGCCGCTTCCACCTGGGCGTGGGCGTGGGCAACAGCTCGGTGGGACCGGTCGGCCTGCGCTCCAGCACCAGGGCCGAACTGACCGAGCGCCTGGCGCAGGTCCGGACGCTGCTGCGCGGTGAGGAGTGGGACTACGGCTCCACGCGCTCGCGCCTGCGCGACCCGGGGCCCGCCGTGCCCGTCCACCTCGCCGCCAGCGGCCCGAAGAACCTGCGGTACGCGGGTGAGGCGACGGACGGGGTGATCCTGCTCAGCGGGATCGCCCCCGCCAACCTGACCGACAGCCTCGACCGGGTCTGGGAGGGGGCGCGGTCGGTGGGCCGCGACCCGGCGGATGTACAGGTCACCGCCTCCGCCTACTGCCACGTCACGGACGACGTCGAGCGGGACGCCCGGATCCTCAAGCCCGTCTGCGCGACCATCGCCCGCCACGGTGGCCGGACCTCGCTGGCGCTCGCCGGGATCGAGGTGGACGTGCCCGAGGAGTTCGACGAGGGTGAGGTCTACCCGGACCTGATCCACGCCGAGGACTGGGACCTGGCCGTGGAGGTGGCGGGCCGCTGGGTCAGCGACGAGGCGGCCGTGCGGTTCGCGCAGGCGTTCTGCCTGTTCGGCACGGTCGACGAGATCGGTGCCCGGCTCGTCGAGCTGGGCGCGCTCGGCGTCACCGGTCTGCTGGTGCAGCACGTCGGCTCCTACTCGCTGCCGTACGAGCTGATGGACGCCCTGGGCGACGTGCTCGCGAAGTCCGGAAGCCGCGCGTGAACGAGGGAACGCGGGCCGTGCCGACCGGCATTCCCTTGCGGTAGCGCACCTCCGCCTCGCCGTGCAGGTGCTCGAGATAGTCCCGCAGATCGATGATCCCGGTGATGTCGGTGACC
>NZ_JBEXUE010000482.1:0-7506 GCF_040614275.1 Streptosporangium sp. NPDC006013 | reverse complement strand
CCCGGCCAGCGCCGACGCCGGGAGCCCCAGCAGTGCGTCGGCGCCCAGCGGGCTGAGCGTCAACCACACCCCGCGCGTGCATCCCACCTGCCTCAGCTCGGCCGCGTCCAGATGGAGCCCGGCCACAACAGCCCGGCGCCGCCGGCTCGAGCCGGGCCGCCCGACCCACGAGATCTCGAGCGAGTCCTCCTCGGGGATCGTGATCGACACCGTGGACGAGGGAAGCCCGCGATGGACGGCGACCGGGCCGGACCCAAGTTCGTACGCACCCAGTGTCGCCACGAAGGGCGCCAGGGCGGTGGGCATTGGGTCAGCGGGCACGGTCACTCTGGCACAGTACGACGGCTGAGGTGGTGCACCCTACGCAGGCCCGCAGCAGCGACCTGCATGCCGCTCAGGGCGGGCCTGCCCTTCACCTCGGCGAGCGCGACTGCCCGCAGTTGCCAGCCGTGCTCCGTGCCGCCGCCATCGACGAGCTCCAGCAGGTCGTCGACGGCGGCGGCGATCCGGTCGGCGTCGTCGGCCAGGGCGCCGCGCATCCCGGCCAGCCGGTCGGCCAGGTCGGCCTCCCAGCGCCGGGCCCGGTAGGCCGCAGGGGTCAGAGTGTGGCGGAACGAAAACGTACGCTAAGCCCGTTCACCCAGCTCAACGGTGGTGGCGAAGGCCTTCGCCGGTGAGGCCGGAAGAATCTTGTGATGTTTCCCCTGCTCAGCCGAGGCCCCAACCCCTTGGCGTCGTACCGCCTCGCCGCGAGTTATCGGCAGGGTTCGCGCCCCCGGTAGACCGAGGTTTCAGCGGTGAGCCACCGTGCGGTGCGCGGGACCGGAATGGCGCGGGAATCGATTCCAGCGCAGTGCGGGCGGCGGCGTGGATACGGCCGCGAACCGCGATGAGTTTACCTGGATCGGTGCGGTCGAGGCCGTCAATGGTGGGGTGACACAGGAACGGGCCGCACTCGGTGAGAAGGCCTTCGGGGAGACCGGATAGCCACGATCAGTCCAGGTGCCTACGCGCGGATTAGCAGCTTCGGGAGTCCTGGGCCTTCGCCGCTGGAACAGGACGGCCACACCACCACCCTCTCCGCGACGCGGTACTCCAGCGCCGCCGATCCGGGGGCCTGATGGTGATGGGTTTCTCGGTCAGCCGCCGATGCCGATATTCAGATACATGGCTATTTGTCGACCTTGTGACCTATTTGGTCCCGTCTCGTAATAGATGACCAGAATGAGCCGATAATTTCGCTTCCCTTCAGTCCCTTCATGCACACCGTTCACTCGCCCGCTCCAGTGTGTCCGCCCGAAGGGCAAACCGCTCGATCGGTGCTTGTCGGAATAGAAGGGACTGCACCTGATGCAGCCAATGGCAGCGCGAAAGTTACTGGGTGGCCTGGGGAGCCGACGGCGTTTCGCCGCAGCCGGCGCAATCGCGGTGCTGCTGGTGAGCAGCCTTGTGACGGCGGCCTACGCCGACCCGGGACCGGGGGAACAGAATCGGGGACGGCCCAGCCCGACGCCGACGAGCTCGCAGACCCCTCCGACGCTCACCCCCGCCAACGGTTCGTACCTCGTGGGCACGGCGAAGGTCGCGGCGGTCCCGGCCGCGGCCGGTGACAGTGTCACGAAACTCGCCATCGACGACACCGCACTCGACGCCACCCGGACGGTGGGCGTCTCCAAGCTCAGCTTCGACGTCGGCTCGAACTCGACGGAGGCGCAGTACCACAGCTACGTGCTCGTCAACGGCGGGTACCGCAGCGACATCGGCGACCATGTGAACGAGCGGGCGACCATCGAGATCCCGAACGGGCACCTCGTCAAGGGAGAGAACACCGTCGAGATCGTCGTCGGTACGATCCAGTCCTCATGCGGCCTCAACTACGACGACTTCGTGCTGTCCGATGTGGGCCTCGAACTGCTCGGTGAGGTCGCGGACGGCGAGGAGAACCCCTATACCCTCTCCTTCGGCGACGGCAGCTGCGGCACGAACTCCTCGCTGCTGAAGCGCGCCACGCTCAAGTTCTTCGTCCAGTCCGACCCGCAGGGCACCACGGGTCTCACCGCGGACGTGGACACGACGGAGCTGGCCAACGGCGAGCACGTCATCACCGCCACGACCGCGGCCGGGGCGACCGTCAAGAACACCGTGACCGTGAACAACGCTCCGGCCGGGGCACCGTGGCTGCTGCCCGTGGACGGCACGCTCGTGGCGGGCACCAAGCCGGTCTTCGCGACGGTCCCGGCCGGCGGCGAGAGCGGCGTCGCGTCCCTGACCGTCGACGGCGACAAGCCTGCCACGAAGGCCACGCTCGGCAACGGCGCCGCGAAGTTCAGCTTCGACGTGGGATCGGACTCGATCGACGACAAGTTCGACAACTTCCTGCTCGTCAACGGCAAACGCATCGACCTGGGCGGCTCCTGGGTGAGCCGGCGCGTGACCATCGCGGTTCCGGCCCGGTTCCTGGTGCCCGGCGACAACACGATCAAGGTCGTCACCGGTGACTTCAAGGAGTCCTGCGGCAACAACCGCGACGATTTCACGATCGCCAACCTGGACCTCGCCCTTGACGGCGCCACCGTGACCGGCCAGGACGTCAAGCCGTCGTACGACATGGGCGACGGCGACTGCGGCAGCAGCCAGACCCTCCTGCGCGAGGTCGAGTTGCGCTACACGATCGACGCCCCGGCGGTGAACGTCATCGAGACGCTCGGTTCGGGTAACGCCACCCTCAGCTTCAACGTGGGCAGCAACTCGATCGAGGCGCGCTACCAGAACTTCGTCCTCGTCAACGGCCAGAAGGTCGTACTCGACGGCGACTTCGTGAGCCGGCGCGTCGACCTCACGATTCCGAACGAGTACCTCGTGCCCGGCTGGAAC
The DNA here is from genome assembly GCF_040614275.1 of Streptosporangium sp. NPDC006013. Taxonomy (NCBI): domain Bacteria; kingdom Bacillati; phylum Actinomycetota; class Actinomycetes; order Streptosporangiales; family Streptosporangiaceae; genus Streptosporangium; species Streptosporangium sp. NPDC006013. Next base: position 4,632 of record NZ_JBEXUE010000482.1, on the reverse strand, counting down.
ACGATCGACTTCGTGACCGGCACCTTCCCGACGTCGTGTGGCAACAACCGCGACGACTTCGCGATCTCGAACATCGTCCTGACCCCTGTGCAGGGCACGGCGACCGGCCAGATGCTCAAGACCTCGTACGGCATGGGCGACGGCAACTGCGGCGACAACGTGAACCCGCTGACCGAGATCGACCTCGAATTCCTGGTGGACGCGCCGGCCCGCGGCCTGCGCGCAGACCTCGACACCACCGCCATCAAGGACGGCAGGCACACCCTCACCGCGGTGTCGACCACGGGCGAGGTCGCCACCCGCCTGTTGATCACCGACAACTCGGCGCCGGCGGTCGCCAATAGCGTCCCGGCCGCGGGTGAGAAGATCAACGCCTCGGTCGTGCTGGACGTCAAGCTCGAGGACGCCTCCGGCGTCGTGTCCGGGCCGGACGTCAAACTCGACGGCCGGCCGATCGAGCTGGGCGCGCAGGTGGGCCCAGGCCTGCACGCCGGTAAGCACACCCTGGCGGTGACCGGCACAGATGGGCTCGGCAACACCACGAGCCGCGAGATCGTGTTTGAATCCGCGGGCATCCCGGACGTCCCCACCGAGCTGACCCCGGCGTTGGGGGCCGTCGGGGTGTCGGATCCCGTCACCCTCTCGGCGAAGGTGGCCGAACCTGATGGCGGCCAGGTGACGGCGACGTTCTCCGAGGCCGAGATCCTGACGCCGAACCAGGTGTTCCAGGGCACGGCCAAGTCCGTCCCCACGACCCTGAAGGTCCCGGGCGAGAGGAAGGTCAAGGCCGAAGGGCTCGAACCCGCCGATGGCAGGACGCTCGACGCGCCCGCCGGCCAGGACGTCACCTACCAGCGGTACGACGTCCAGGTGAAGGGGCACGTGGACTCCCCGGTCCTGCGTTGGGAGGGCGTCATCGACCCCGAGCGCCTGGCCTCGCTGCGGGCGTGGAACACGAGGACCAAGGCATGGGATCTGCTGACGAGCGCCCGTGGCGCCGCCGAGGGCAAGACCGTTCTCACGGCCGTCGTCGATGGGGACCACATCGACAAGCAGCAGGTTCACGTCATGGTGACGGGCGAGGACCCGTTCGCCGACGACATCGAGCCCGGTGACCCGAACGGTTTCGCCGACCCCGCCTCCTACGACTTCTCGATCGTCCACTTCACCGACACGCAGTACATCTCCGAGGGCGCGGTGGAGCAGGAGAGTGCCGAGGAGCGCGCGGTGTGGGAGTCCGCCTACGCCGGCATCGTCGACTGGATCGGCGCGAACAAGGACCAGCGCAAGATCTCGTACGTCGCGCACACCGGCGACATCATCGAGAACAACATCCGCAAGCCCGCCGACGAGGCCATGCAGCAGCAGGTCGTCGGCGAGTTCGAGGTGTCCTCGAGGCAGCAGCGCGTGCTGGACGACGCGGACATCCCGAACGGCGTGATCGCCGGCAACCACGACAACCAGTCGGGCACCGAGAACGGGCCGGACGCGATCTACAACAAGTACTACGGCCCCAGCCGGTATCAGGAGGCGTCACAGGGCTGGCAGCACGCCAACTACGGCGGGCCGTGGAGGGAAGGCGACAATCAGAACCACTACGACCTGTTCTCCGCGGGCGGGCTGGACTTCGTCGTGGTCGGCCTGTCGTACGGCGTGACGAGGGAGGAGGCCGAATGGGCCGACTCCATCTTCAAGAAGTTCCCCAACCGCAACGGCATCCTGCTCTCGCACGACTACATCGTGCCGAGCACCAACCCCGACGGGCGCGGCGCTGGATTCTCCGCCCCCGACGGCTCGATGCTCTACAAGGCGGTGGTTGAGAAGAACTCGAACGTCTTCCTCATCCTGGCCGGACACGAGCACGGCGTGGGCACCAACGTGAAGCCGAAGGTCGGCCAGGTCGGCAAGGGCGTGGTCGAACTTCTGGCGGACTACCAGTTCTACACGGTGTCGGCCGACCGGCTCGGGCTCACCGAGATCGGCGGGTACAACCCGACGGACCAGCTCCAGTTCGGCGCGAGCTTCTTCCGGCTGCTGCAGTTCGACGTCGAGCGAGCGGAGCTGACCGTGGACACCTACTCCCCGCTGCTCAACGACTTCGGCGCCACCGAGTTCGACCCGCTGCGCCGCTACAACGGGCACGAGGACAACATGGTGCTGCCGGTCGATCTCACCTCCCGCACGACGAGCTTCCAGACCGACTCGCTGGCGCTCTACAAGCCCACCCGGGTCGTCGGCAGGAGCAAGGTCGCGTCGGGTCAGGTCGCCTCGGTGACCTGGGACCGTCTCAAGGACGACACGGCCTACGCCTGGTTCGTCACGGCACGCTCCGCCGGCGGCGGCGTGACCGCCTCCGAGCCGAGCGTCTTCGTCACGAAGGACGAGCGCGGCCGTCCCGGCAAGTGGGGACCTGACTCGCCCATGTACCACTGGTTCCGCCGCTGACCCATCACCGCCGCCCCGGACCGGGTCCGGGGCGGCATTCACTCATCCCCGATCTGGAGAGACGAGACATGTCCTGCAGGCGCTGGCTGTTCGCCGTCGTCCTCGCCGTCGTTCTCGGCGGTGTACCGGCCGGCCTGGTGCGTCCCGCTCCGGCGGCGGCGCACGACGCGACCACGGCCGCCCACGCCGAGGTGACCGGCACGGGCGCGAACGTCGAGGTCGTGCTCGACCTCGAGTACGACCTCCTCATGAAGTCGGCCTGGCTCTACGCGGAGGCATATGAGGCGAAGGAGCGGACCGAGCAGCTCCAGCAGCTCAAGATCAACCGTGATGCCGTGACCGGCTATGTCACGGGCCGCTTCGCCGTGGCGTACCACGACGAGCCGTGCGCGCCCACGCCGGTGGGCGACGCGGACGTCCGTGTCCGCAGCAAGGCGGCCTTCGCGGTGCTGACCTACGCCTACGCCTGCGCGGGCGGGGATGGGGGAGTCCACGCGATCTCAAGCGCGCTGTTCCCCGACGCCGAGAGCTTCGTGCACAGCACGAAGACGATCGTCCGCTACGACTTCGACGGTGAGCAGGGCTCTGCGGTCCTGGTCGCCAAGAACCCGACGCTGCGGATCGGTGCGTATCCGGCGTCGTATCAGGTCCGGGAGTTCTTCCTGCTCGGTGCCGAGCACCTGCTGTTCGGCCTCGACCATCTCTTCTTCCTGTTCGCGCTGCTCATCGGCGCGCGCCGGCTGCGTGACGTCGTCGTCACGGCTTCCGCCTTCACCGCCGCCCACAGCATCACGTTTCTGCTGGCGGCCATGGGGGTCGTGGACGTTCCTGGGGAGATCGTCGAGCCCGTCATCGCAGCGTCGATCATTGTCGTGGCGGTCGCCAACCTCCTGGGCCGTGGGGAAGACAGATTGGGCGGATGGCTGCTGCCGATCGTCTTCCTTTTCGGCCTGGTGCACGGGCTGGGCTTCGCCGGTGCGCTGGACATCAAAGAGAGCGGATCGTGGGAGCTGCTCCTGTCGCTGCTGAGCTTCAACCTCGGCATCGAGGCGACGCAGCTCGCGATCATCGCTGTGCTCTTCCCGCTGCTGGTGCTGCTGCGCCGGGCGTCCGCGGCCCGCTGGGTGGTGGCCGCGATCTCGGTCCCCGTCGTGGCGGTCAGCCTGTACTGGTTCTTCGATCGCATCCCGCTGCCGCTCTGACGGTGGCGGGCATCGGTTCGCCGACGGCCCCACCCACCTGGTTGTGACGCCGCAAACGCCGCTCGCCGCAGTCAGGTCCCGCTGCGGATCAGTCGATCTGCATGACGACGGCCTTCGGCTCGGTGAAGAACTCGCGGCTGAAGGTGCCGCCCTCGCGCCCGACACCTGAGTCGCCCGCCCCGCCGAACGGGGCGCGCAGGTCGCGGACGAAGAAGCAGTTCACCCAGACGGTCCCGGCCCGCAGGCGGGCGGAGACTCGGTGCGCCCGGGACAGGTTCTCGGTGAACAGCATCGCGTTGAGCCCGTAGCGCGTGTCGTTCATCAGCGCCACGACCTCGTCCTCGGTGTCGAACGGCGTCACCGTGACGACCGGGCCGAAGATCTCCTCGCGCTGGTGGCGGCCGGTGGCGGGCATGCCGGTGATCACGGTGGGACGGACGAACCAGCCGTCGCCGAGGCCGCCGGAGCGGATGGAGCCGCCCTCCTCGGCGACGGTCTCGACGTAGCCGCGCACCTTGCGGTAGTGGGTCTCCGAGGCCAGCGGGCCGAGTTGGGTGGAGTCCAGCTTGGGGTCGCCCAGGCACATCGCCTCGGCCGCGGCGGTGAAGCGGGCGATGAACTCGTCGAACACCGGACGCTGGACGTACAGACGCGAACCCGCCAGGCACACCTGCCCGGCGTTGGTGAAGATCGCCTTGATGGACCAGCTCACCGCGTTGTCGAGGTCGGCGTCGGCGAAGACCGCGTTGCCGCCCTTGCCGCCGAGTTCCAGGCTGACCGGCACGAGGTGCCCCGCCGCCGCGGCCGAGATGACCCGGCCGGTCGCGGACTCGCCGGTGAACGTGATCCGGTCGATCCCAGGGTGCTCGGTGAGCGCCTGCCCGGCGGAGTCCGGGCCGTGGCCGTGGACGACGTTGAGCACCCCGGGCGGCAGGCCCGCCTCCAGTGCGAGCCTGGCGAGGATGGTGGCGGAGGCGGGGGTGTC
>NZ_JBEXUE010000481.1:0-7564 GCF_040614275.1 Streptosporangium sp. NPDC006013 | reverse complement strand
AGCCACAACCGCAGACCGCGCCCTCGTCCATGGAGAAGACGGTCTCGCAGTCCGGTGCTGCGCTCCCACTACGCGGTCAACCTGGACCAGGTACGCGGGCCCGCGGCGGTCACCACGCACAACTGGGTCGGCCAGCTCACCCCGCTGCACGCCACCTCCAGCGGGAAGGTCCTGCTGGCCTACCTCGACGAGGCGCACCGGACCCGGCTGGTCACCGCGGCCGGCCTGGAGCGCTACACCCCGAGCACGATCACCTCCGCCGCCGCCCTGGAGAAACAGCTTCTCCAGGCCCGCGAGCGGGGTTACGCGGTCACCGTCGAGGAGTACGAGATCGGCCTGAACGCCATCGCCGCGCCCATCCGCTCCTACGACGGCGAGATCGTCGCCGCGGTCAGCGCGTCAGGCCCCGCGTACCGCTTCGGCGAGGACCGGCTGCACGAGCTGGCACCGCTCGTGATCGCCGGCGCCCGCGACATCAGCCATCGCCTGGGGTACGCCGGACGAGCCTGACCACCACGCTCTTGGAGGTGGGGGTGTTGGAGGTCTCCGCCACCGAGTCGAGGGGCACGAGCACGTTGGTCTCCGGGAAGTACGCGGCGCAGCAGCCGCGCGCGGTCGGGTAGGCGACCGCGCGGAAGGACTCCGCCCTGCGCTCCCCGTCGGGCCACTCGCTGACCAGGTCCACCATGTCCCCGTCTGCCAGATCCCGCTCGGCCAGGTCGTCGGCGTGCACGAAGACCACCCTGCGGCCGTTGCGCACGCCCCGGTAGCGGTCGTCCATGCCGTAGATCGTGGTGTTGTACTGGTCGTGGCTGCGGACCGTCTGGAGCAGCAGCCGCCCCGGCGGCACCCGCAACACCTCCAGGTCGTTGACCGTGAAGTTGGCCTTGCCCGTCGCGGTCGGGAAGCGGCGCTCGTCGCGGGGCGCGTTGGGCAGCGCGAAGCCGCCGGGAGCGCGGACCCGGACGTTGAAGTCGTCGAATCCGGGCACCACCCGGGAGACGCGGTCGCGGATCGCGTCGTAGTCGGCCGCGAACTCCTGCCACGGCACGTGCGGGTCGTCGCCGAACAGCTCCACGGCCAGCCGGCAGACGATCTCCACCTCGGAGAGCAGGTCGTCGGAGGCGGGCCGCAGCTTGCCCCGCGAGGCGTGCACCATGCCCATGGAGTCCTCGACCGTGACGAAACGATCGCCGTCGTGTTCGGTGCGTCCCAGCGTGGGGAGGATGAGCGCCTCGCGCCCGCACACGGCGTGCGAGCGGTTCAACTTGGTGGAGACCTGCACCGTCAGCCTGGCCCGGCGCATCGCCTCCTCGGTCGCCGCCGTGTCGGGGGTGGCGGACACGAAGTTGCCGCCCATCGCGATGAAGACCTTCGCCTGCCCGGAGCGGAGCGCCCTGATCGCCTCCACGGTGTCGAAGCCGTGCTCGCGGGGCGGCTCGAAGCCGAACTCGTCGCGCAGCGCGTCCAGGAACCGGGCCGGCGGTTTCTCGTAGATGCCCATCGTGCGGTCGCCCTGGACGTTGGAGTGGCCCCTGACCGGGCAGACCCCCGCGCCCGCGCGGCCCACGTTGCCACGGAGCAGCAGGAAGTTGACGACCTCCCTGATGGTGGCGACGGAGTTCTTGTGCTGGGTGAGCCCCATCGCCCAGCACACGATCACCGACTTCGCGCCCAGCACCTCCCGTACGGCCTCCTCGATGGCCGGGCGGTCCAGCCCGGTCGCCTCCTCGACCTCCGCCCAGTCCAGGGAACGCAGGTCCTCGGCCCATTCGCCGAAGCCGTGGGTGTGCGCCTCGACGAAGTCGCGGTCGATCACGGTGCCGGGGGCGGCCTCCTCGGCTTCGAGCAGCAGCAGCGACATCGCCTTGAAGAGCGCGAGGTCACCGTTGAGCCGGATCTGCAGGAACCGATCGGACAGCGTCGTACCCTTGCCCACCAACCCCGACGGCCGCTGCGGGTTCTTGAAGCGGAGCAGTCCGGCCTCGGGCAGCGGGTTGACCGCGACGATCCGGGCGCCTTCACGCTTGGCCCGTTCCAACGCCGAGAGCATGCGCGGGTGGTTGGTGCCGGGGTTCTGACCGACCACGAAGATCAGGTCGGCCCGGTACAGGTCCTCCAGCGAGACCGTGCCCTTGCCGATGCCCAGGGTCTCGTTGAGCGCCGAGCCGCTGGACTCGTGGCACATGTTGGAGCAGTCGGGCAGGTTGTTGGTGCCGAACCTGCGCACCAGGAGCTGGTAGGCGAACGCGGCCTCGTTCGAGGTGCGCCCCGAGGTGTAGAAGAGCGCCTCGTCCGGGCTGTCCAGCGCGCGCAGCTCCCGCGCGATCAGGGAGAACGCGTCATCCCAGCTCACCGGCACGTAGTGGGCGGAGCCCTCGGGCTTGTGCATCGGCTCGGTGAGCCGCCCCTGCTGGCCCAGCCAGTATTCGGTGTGCCCGGCCAGGTCGTCGACGGTGTGCCGGGCGAAGAAGTCACGGGTGACCCTGCGGACGGTGGCCTCCTCGGCCACCGCCTTCGCGCCGTTCTCGCAGAACTCGAACGGGCTGCGGTGCTCGCCCTCGGGCCAGGCGCAGCCCGGGCAGTCGAAGCCCTCCTTCTGGTTGACCCCGGCCAGGGTGAGAAGGGTGCGGCCGACACCCATCTGGGCGTTGGCGGTCAGTAGCGATCGGGTCACCCCGGGTATGCCCGCTGCCCACTCCTTGGGAGGCCCGATCTCAATGCCGTCCTCGTTGACGTCGTCGCGCGGAGCCTTCCTGGCCATCCTCGCGTCTCCTTCCCTCACCCTGACCCCGTGAATTGCGGGTCGGGCACACTATAGGCGCCTACCAGCCGTCAGCCGGACCCGGTCCCCAGCTTGCCGATCACCCAGTCGTGGAAGGCACCGATGTGGTGCTCGCTGGGCACCAGGACCCCGCCCCGGGCGTACGCGCGGGAGTTCATCGCGGGCTGGCACCTCTCACAGGCCGCGAAGTCCTGCTCGTTGACCCGGTGGAAGAGCTCCACGGACGGGCCGAGATCGGTGCCCGCGTCCACGACGTCCTTGAGGAAGAGCCAGTCGCACTCCACGATCGTCCGGTCGGCCGCCAGCGGGAACATCCGGTGCAGGATCACGTGGTCGGGCACCAGGTTGACGAAGACCTGCGGCTTGATGGTGATCGCGTAGTAGCGGCGGTCCTGCTCCTCGCCGACTCCGGGGATGCGGTCCACCCCCGCCGAGCCGTCGACGGTGAACCCCTGGACCTCCTCGCCGAACTCCGCCCCGTGCCCGACGAAGGACTGCGCCGCGTAGCCGTCGGCGAACTCCGGCAGCACCTCGGTGAGCTCGGGGTGGATGGTGGCGCAGTGGTAGCACTCCATGAAGTTCTCCACGATGAGCTTCCAGTTCGCCCGCACGTCGTAGACGATCCTGCGGCCCACCGCCAGGTTGGCGATGTCGTAGCTCTCGATGGCCCGCTCGTCGCCCAGCCGAGCCGTCGCCTCGCCGATCACGTCCGCCTCGAACGACGGCGGCTCGTCGGCCAGGCAGACCCACACGTACCCGATCCACTCGCGCACGGCCACGTTGACCAGCCCGTACTCGACCCGGTCGAGGTCGGGCATCTTCGTCAGGTTGGGCGCGGCGATCAGCCTGCCCTCGAGGTCGTAGGTCCAGGCGTGGTACGGGCACTGGAAGGCCCGCTTGACCTCGCCGGACTCCTCGGTGCGGATCCGGGCGCCGCGGTGGCGGCACACGTTGAGAAAGGCCCGGATCGAGCCGTCCCTGGCCCGGGTGACCAGGACGCTCTCCCGGCCCACCTGGACGGTTCTGAAGGCCCCCGGCTTTCCCAGCTCGGAGGCGCGGGCGACGCAGAACCACATCGACTCGAAGACGCGGGCCTGCTCCAGGGCGAAGACGTTCTCGTCGGTGTAGTAGCCGCCGGGCAGGGTGGCGATCACGCTGGGCGGCAGGCTTCTCGCGGTCACGATCGCTCCCTGGTCTGCCATGTTGACGGGTCGGGGCGGCCGTTGACGGGGAGGGCGCGCGCCGGCGTCATGCCGTACCCGCGCGCACGCCGGGCGGCAGGTTCGGCGGCTCCTCGGAGGGCACCACGTAGACGGTGTCGTCGGAGACCACCACCCGGTGGGTGCGCAGCGGCAGCTTGGCGGGAAGGGTGGTCGGACGTCCCGTCCGCAGGTCGAAGCTGGAGGCGTGCAGGGGGCACTCGATCTCACACCCCTCCAGCCACCCGTCGGAGAGCGAGGCGTCCTGGTGGGTGCAGGTGTCGTCCACGGCGTAGATCTCGCCGTCCTCGGTGTGGAAGACCGCGATGGGCGGGTCGACGTCGAGCCGATGGGCCTCACCCGGAGGAAGGGCCGCGAGGGGGCAGACAGGGATCATCGCAACAAACCCCGGTTTCGTAAAGCAGAACAAGCAGCGCTATACGCAACAGCGTGACCTCCGGAAATCCCACTGTCAAGGGTCTTGCCCATGGTCACGCAGAGGTCGATGGGTATACCCGTCACCGCCGCTCAGGTCAGCGGTCGCGGTCCGCGCGGTGTATGCCGTGATGATGTGTTCCCTGCTCTGATTCTCTCTCGGAGAGGGCGTAATCACTTGCGAGGATTAGCTGGAGAAACCCTGTTACTCAGGCAAGACCTGACGGCAATCCGCGCCGAACGGCACCTCGGCGACGGGGCGCCAGTCCCACGAGGTTTCGGGGCCATCCTGAACAACAAGACTGACGCTGCCTATCGTGATCTCACGCTCCGGCAGCCGCCGCCCTAGCGCCGCGATGATCGGAGCCGCCGGTCCGTTCGCGGCGCTGTATGCCACCGTGACATGTGGCGTCCAAGGCTCATGGGCGAGCACACCATCTCGGCCGGTAGCCGCACGGGTTGCCGCCCGTACCGCTTCGAGCATCGGTAAGAGGCGCTCGGCGGGCCGTACCTCCAGCACGATGGCTTCGGGGTGGTACAGCACGCGCCCGAGGGTCACGGTGATCGGCGATGTCTTCGCGAGCAGCTTTCCGGCCTCCTGCACCATCACGTCCATCTGGTCGCCAGTGATCTCGTGGGAGAACCCCGCGATGAGTGTGGTCAGGTGAAGAAACTCCGGCGCGACCAGGTCCAGGCCGGGGAGACCCTTGAGCCGTTCATGAGCCTCCCGCACGACGGCACATACCTCGGGATGTTCCCGGAGCAGAACATGCCAATAGAGCTGCCCCTGTCCTGAAGGCAGCATCTGCCGCTTCTCCCAGCGGTTGACCATGCGTTCCGGCAGCGGGCTCAGACATCCCCCTCGACAACTGCGGACAGAGCGGCGGAGTTGAACTCCCGGATCTGCTCTCGCAGGCTAGCTGCTATTTCAGATCCGTAGAAGCGCCGATCTTGCAAGCGAGCATCCATCTCCGTCGGGTAGTAGGTGACGGTGGCCATACGGAGCTCCGGTGGCATGGACATCACAGGCGCGATCTGGCCGGCCGCGCCGTGAAGATCGCCCATCATCACGTAGGCGTTGGCCGCGCCGAACCTGATCTGTGCCCATGTCCCGAACACGTAGGGCTCCCCTGAAGCCCATGCGGCATCCGCCATCTCCGCAGCTCGTAATGCCTCCTCCGGGTCACCTGCTCGCAGGGCCACCGACAACATGAACAAGGTCTGTCGAGGACGGGGGCATGACCACGGGGACAATCCCGAGTCGGCGGCCACTGTTGCGGCCGCATCCTCGGCCCGCCGCAACGCCTCCCGGGCTCGACCGAAATCACCGAGCAGCCCGGCGGCGTTGGCCTCCTGACCGGCGAGCAGAGTCCGCACTGGCGTCGGCGGGCTGCAGTCGAAGCCTCTCCGCGCCACGTCCGCAGAGACCGCATATCGGCGGCGCCACCGCTCCGTCTTCGCCTGCGCGCTCAGCGCTGAGGCCATGTTGCTGTCGGCTTCGTCTGCGCACAGAACCGCTGTCATGCCGTTGACGATGGCGGCCTCGTCGTCATGGAGATCACCGAGGAGGATGCAGGCGTGCGCCAGGAGGTCGGCGTCGATTCGCAGCAGTTCGCGGGTCTGATGCAGCCGCTGCTTACCGCCACGCAGCAGAGCCCGCGTTTGCCGATGAACGCGGGTGACGTCGGCGAGCATCCGCCGTGGGGGAATCCGGGTGTGGTGCTCGGCGAGGCAGTGTGTCGCCTCATCAAGCATGGTGATCGTACTGTTCCCGACGTTGGTCTTCTCGATCCAGGCGGCGAGATCGATCGCTTCATCGGAGAGGGACGACAACTCGCGCGGGTGAGCGTCCGGCTCGCCGAAGAGATCAGCCTCATCAACCCCGAAGGCCCGTGCGAACAGCTGAGGATAGGGCTCGCTCGGCCGATGTTTACCCGCTTCCCAGGAGCGGATCATGCGGATCAACGACTCCCGAGTCGGCAGGTGATCCCGGCTGTGGTCACCCGCCGCGTCGACCAGATGCCGGGCCATGTCCTTCAGGGACCAGTCACGCGACCGCCGCTCACCACGCAACCGGACGGCCCACACCGGAAGATCGTTCATACGCACACCTCAGAGGAGACCCGGGGGATATCCGCCCACATCCAAGCTATCCCCTGTCACACCTCGGTCACAGAGCGTTCTCATGGTCTCCCATGAAAAACCACACGCACGACCGCCCCAACCGATCCGCCCGCGCCAAGCCGCCCCGGACCGCGTCCCGCTCCGGACGAACGGCCGCCTGTGCCCCGCGCAGCGCAGCGATCATCTCGTCTTCGTACGGCACACCCCCTACGTCCCTGCCCACCCTATGAAGCAGGCCCGTCCATCGCTATCAACGATCGGACAGGCCCCTGATCAGACGGAGGTCCAATCAGTGAACGATGCCAAATCCGCCGGCTCCGAGCTCACCATCCCCGGCTGGCGGCTGATCCTCAGTGACGCCGGTCGGCTGTGGGCCAGCCGGGAGAGACCCTTCTGCGCCCTGGCGTTTCACGCCGGGGCCGAACGGACGGTCGACGCCGACAGCCTTGAGGCCCTGCGCGCCGAGACCGACCGGCAGGAGGCCATCGCACGGGAGGCGCGGCAGCGGGCCGCCGGGCAGGTGATCTCATGATCCGCCGCTGCCTGGCCGCCGCACGCGGACGCCACCGCGACGGCCTGACCCCCAGCACCTCCGTACCCCACTACACCTGGGACCACGAGGCCCGCTCCGAGGCCGCCATGCTGGAGATCACCTGTCCCGGCTGGGCCGTGCTGTACGGCACCGGCAGCCGTCTCTTCCACGCCATCGCCACCTGGCCCACTCCCGAGCCTGTGATCATCTGCGACCGGACCATCGACAGTCTCAAGACCCAGATGCGCGAGGCCGAGATGACCGCGATCACCCAACGCTGGGCACTCGCCCCCACCCCGGCCAGCAGCAGCCGCCCCTGAACAGGCACGGCGGCCCCATCCCTTCCCTGGCCCAGACCGTCGTGCCGTCGAAGACGTACCGAACGGGTGTGAAGAAGGCACCCCGTACGGTGAACATCGCGCATCTCATGGGAGAGGCGCCATGTTAGCGCTACCAAATTGCGGTGCGACCTCCCTTCGACATCCCGGC
>NZ_JBEXUE010000480.1:0-7569 GCF_040614275.1 Streptosporangium sp. NPDC006013 | reverse complement strand
CCAGCCTGCCCAGCACCGGGTGCGACACCGCGCCGGCGATGACCGTCGCGGTGACGCCGACGCCATCGGATTCGTCCTCACCAGGAGCTCGCGGCGGGTCACCCCGGCGCGGGCGCGCGAGCTGGCCTTGGCGGTCCCCCCGCACGTGCTGACCGTGGCGGTGTTCGCCGGCGAGCCCACCGAGGAGGTCAGGGCGGCCACCCTGGAGTCAGGGGTACGCGCCGTCCAGCTGCACGGCGAGCACCCGCACGCGGACTTCACCGCGCTGAAGGACCTCGGCGTCACGCTGGTCCGCGCCGGGGCCGCGAGCACCGACCTGCGCTGCGGCGCCCTCGACGAGGACCTGCTCATCGTGGACGCGCCCAGGCCGGGCTCGGGGGAGCCGTGGGACTGGGCGGCCGTGCGCGGGCGCCCGGAGGGCCGCTGGCTGCTGGCGGGGGGCCTGACCCCGTCGAACGTGGCCGAGGCGATCATCGCGGCCCGACCCTGGGGAGTCGACGTGTCGAGCGGCGTGGAGGTCGCGCCCGGGGTCAAGGACTCCGGGCTCATCAGGGATTTCATCACCGCCGCCCGCGCGGGGTAGAGCCGCCGTCATTCTTGTTGGTCGTTTAGGTTGCCCGTTATGGCGACTTATGAAGACATGTCCACGCGTGCCACTCTTGAGGAGTTGCTCCGCAGGATCGGGGAGGGCGACCCGGAGGCAGTGGCCGCGCTGTACGCGGAGGAGGTCGACTGGCAACTGGACTGGCCCGCCGACGAGCACGGCGGGGCGATCCCGTGGATCCGGTACAGGTCCGTGCGCGCCGAGGTCGCCGAGCATTTCCGGGAGATCGCGGTCGGCCATGTACCGGAACTGGCCTCGGTGGAGGTCACGAAGATCCTGGTCGACGGGGCGGACGCGGTGGTCATGGGCACGATCGTGAACACGGCGAGGTCCACGGGCAAGGGCTACCGAGCCCGCTTCGCGCTGCACGTCACCGTGGAGAACGGGCTGGTCACCCGGCACCACGTCTACGAGGACAGCCTCTCGGTCGCCCGGGCCTTCGCGGACTAGGGCGGGTCCCGTGGATCTATGACGCTGGGGCCGCACTTGTAGATATCCATCCAGTACCTGCCCTGGATGATCGAGAATCTCACGGCAACCGAGGTCGAAACCGCCCTCGACCGCGCTGTGAACTCACTGACGGCCATGGTCGTGGGCGGCGCACTCGTCAACCGCCCGTCCGACGCGGCGGGCGAACGTCCGGTGGGGGACACGATCCAGGTGCCTCCCCGCTGAGCTTTGATCGCGTTCGAGGAGACGCGCACGGGCGAGGAAATGGGATGCCGACGGTCGGAGGCGCTTGCTACCGTCGGCATCATGCCCAGTCCGGAACCCAGGAGCAACCGGTCGGTCACCTGGCGTCGCCTCACCGAGCAGGACTTTCCGCTGCTGCGCGAGTGGCTGCAGCAGCCGCACGTGGCCCGCTGGTGGCACCACGAGACCTCTCCTGAGGCGGTGGCCCGCGACTTCGGCCCCGCCGCCAGGGGAGAGGAGCCGTCCGAAGACCTGCTGGTCTTTCTCGACGGACGGCCGCTCGGCCTGGTCCAGCGGTCGAGGTACGCAGACTACCCCGAGTACATCGCCGAGCTGGCAGCCATCGTCGCCGTCCCCGAGGGGGCGATGAGCATCGACTACCTGATCGGCGATCCGGCGCAGGTCGGGCGCGGCCTCGGGACGCTGATGATCCGGACGGTCATCGAGCGGACCTGGGCGGAGTTCCCGGCCGCCTCCTGCGTCCTGGTCCCGGTGTCGGCGGCCAACCGCGCGTCCTGGCGGGCGCTGGAGAAGGCCGGGCTGCGCCGGGTGGCCGAGGGTGAGCTGGAACCGGACAACCCGATCGACGATCGTGCCCACTACGTCTACCGGATCGACCGGTAGACCCCGGACTCGGGCGTGGGTGACCCGCACCCCTCCCAGTTCCCTGGGCGTGCGGTCCGTCCACCGTGTCCTCCACACGCGCATGAGATCAACCGGTGAGCTCGCTCCGCTTTGACGGACACCGGCGGTCAGGTGCGTCATGCCGACGCAGCCGATGACGGGGGCGTAGCAGCCGCAGATCAGCATGCGGCCACCGTCGGCGAGTTGCCGGGGAACGCCGTCGGCGAAGCCCGCCGGCACCATGGCAATCACGGTCGGGGCCGTGGTGCGGTAGGTCGACCCGTACCCGATGGGCGTGCCCGGCGGCACGCACGCCAGGTGTTCGACGTAGGACGTCACAGACAGCACCGGCCGCAAGGACAGCGCGGAAGCCTCTCTGACGTACCCGCCCGGCCAGGTCGGCGGCCAGGGGATCCATGTCGGCGTGCTTGTCGTCCTTGCCGCCGGTGATCAGGACCACCGCTCGGCCGGGGAACGCGTCGAGGGCGTGCAGGGTCGACCACGGGTTCGTCGCCTTGGAATCGTTGTAGTAGTCGACCAGGGTGGTCGTGGTCGTTTTCCCGTTCGTGTCGGTGATGGCGATGATCGGGGCCGGGCACAGGGCGTGAGCGAGTTCGATCTCGCTCCACACGGGGATGCCGCGAGAGTGGGCCTCGGCGAGGACCGGCAGGTCGCGGGGTACCCCTGGACTACGGATGATCAGCGTGTAGTCGGCGCACTCGGGCGGCTCGCCGCCGAGGTGGTAGGAGATCGGGTACTGGGGGAGCCGCAGCAGTGCCGGGTGGAGCTGGGCGGCTCGACGCGTACCGGTGACCGTGACCTGGGATCCGCGGGAAGCACAGATAGCTGCCGCGGATTCACCGCTGATCCCTAAGCCGGTGATCAGAATCCGCGCATGGTTAAGGAACACAGGACGTCCCAAGGGGGAGAGGCTGGGAGGAAACCAGCAGGCGAACAAAGGGGGTGCCAGCGGCCCGGCGAGGGGCGGGGCCGGGGGCGGCGGCCCGTTCGTTACAGGGCCGCCGCGACACGAGGTGAGGGGGTCGCTTCCGCGTCGAGCGGGCGCGAGCGTTAGGAGGCTGACAGGTCCGCGGTCAGTTTCCGCACGGTCTCCATGTCGTTGAAGTGGATGGTCATCGCGCCGATGACCTGGTACGTCTCGGCGCCCTTGCCCGCGATCAGCACGGTGTCATCGGGCTCGGCGACGGTCAGCGCCCGCCGGATCGCCGCCTCACGGTCGAGGATCCGCTCGACTTCGGTATCGGTCTGCGCCACGCCGACGATGAGTTGGTCGGCGATGGCCTCGGGGTCCTCGCTGCGCGGGTTGTCGTTGGTGACCACCACGAGATCAGAGTGTTTGCCGGCGATCTCACCCACGGGGGAACGCTTGGTTGTGTCGCGGTCTCCGCCGGCGCCGAGGACGGTGATGATGCGGCGGCGGGCGAATCCTCTGATCGTCGTCAGCACCTTCTCCAGGGAGTCGGGCGAGTGGGCATAGTCCACGATCACCGAGACGCCGCTGGGGGTTTGGAAGGTTTCGAACCGGCCCGGGATCGGGGGCAGCGACGCCAGCGCGTCGAGGACCGCGTGCACGTCGTGGCCGAGCAGGTGGCAGGTCGCCACGGTGGCCAGGGCGTTGTGTACGGCGAACCGGCCCGGGATCGGCACCGTCGCGGGCAGGCAGCGGCCGTCGTGGTGCAGGACGAACCGCGTGCCGGCGGGCCCGATCACCAGGTCGGTTGCCCGGAAATCCGCTTCGTTGTCGATGCCGAACGTGGTGGCCGTTGTTGGCATCAACGCGGCGATGTCCGCGCTGACCGGGTCATCGGCGTTCGCTACCGCCCAGTAGCACATCTGGTCGAACAGCCGCAGTTTCGCGGCCTTGTACTCCTCCATGCTGCCGTGGTTGTCGAGGTGGTCAGGCGTGAGGTTGGTGAACACGCCGACGTCGATGTCAGCGCAGTCGACGCGGTTAAGCGTCAGCGCCATGGACGATGCCTCCATGATCACTGTGTCTGCGCCGCGATCCCGCATAAGCCGCAGGATGTGCTGCAGGTCCACTGACTCCGGAGTGGTGGGCGTCGTCCGGTCAACCTTGATTGTCTCGTGGCCGACGCGGTACCCGTCGGTGCCGATGACCCCGGCCCGCACCTTCAGGCCGGTGCGGAGAACCTCCTCGATCATGTAGGACACCGACGTCTTGCCGTTCGTGCCGGTGACGGCCACGACTGCGAGTTCACGCGCAGGTTCACCGAAGTACCTGGAGGCTACAACGGGGACCGCTGCACGGGTGTCTGCCACCCGCACCACACATACGTGCGGCGGCATGTTGTCGTCGATCGGGCGGTCGACCAGCACCGCCACGGCGCCGCGCGCCACGGCGTCGGCTATGAACCGGTGACCGTCGGCGCGGGAGCCCCGCATGGCGATGTACATCGATCCGGGGGTCATCCGCCGTGAGTCGTAGGCGATACCGGCCCGGACGTCGGTCGCCGTGGGATCACCTTGGATCACGCGGTGGTCGTGGTCGGCGAGGAGGTCGCTCAGTTTCATCGGTGGTGCTCTCCTTTCTGCGCCAGCCTGTCGGGCAGGAAAGGCAATGCCCAGGTAACGCGCTGGTGGGCTTACGGTCGCTCATCGCAGGCTCGTGACGAAGAGAGTTAGCGTTGCCGAGCGGTTGCCTTGTGTTGCTTCCTACCCCGGCGCTATTCCCGGCGCCCGTATACGGCACCACACTTGGGGGCCGGCCCTTGACCAGAGGGGCCGACGCATCTGTGAACACGGTGGAGTGTCACTCGCTGCCCACGCTGCTTACCCGCAAGCGCTGGACGGACGGCGGGTTGCTGAACGTCACCGCGCTCGGGGAGACGGCGCGCTAGCCGCCCGCAAAGAAAAGCTCTCGCGGTGGATCGCCGGGACAGTGCCGTGGATGACTGCTCAGCCGGCGATGGCCGAGCTGCTCGACGTCGACCCGCACGAGGTGCATCAACGCGGTTGGCCGGACTGGCTGCTGTTGGCCTTTTGCGACGACCGCACCGTTTTGGAATCCCCATGGACGCCAGTGGGTACCGTCAAAGTTGAACCGCGCCGGGGAACATCAGTTTCTTCAAGGTGGAGCCACCGCGATGGACCGCATCTTTGATGGTGATCCGGAAGCTTAGTCACGCATTTAGTCACTCAGAGGATCATGAAGGCCGCTCCCGGAGGTCGGGAGCGGCCTTCTACCTTGTGTTTCGCGGCACCTCTGGCTGGAATCGAACCAGCGGCCTCCTGCTCCGCAAGCAGGCGCGCTCTCCACTGCGCCACAGAGGCTTGGTAGCGGGTGCGGGAATCGAACCCGCCCACAGCGGCTTATGAAACCGCCGAGCACACCAGCGCCCTCACCCGCTCCAAAGAAAGAGCCGTCTCGGACCGTGTGGTCCGGGACGGCTCGTGTCGTGACGGCGGGTGTCACACACGAGCCTCCCGGGGCATGCGCATACGGCGACGAGCACGCATGACGCGACGGCTCCGACCGTGATGGCGGCGCATGATCCCTCCTGGTGAAGCTCGACTGACCTGATGTGAGGATGCCGGATCTCCGGAACCGGCCGCAACGTGTTTTCTCCAGGAGCCCGGCCGTGCCCACTGACCATGAGCGGCCCGGCGGCGACCGCGTCGCGGACGGTCGCGGCCCATCGCGCCCCCTTGGCGACCAGGGCATCGGCCTTTCCCGGCGTACGGTTCCACACCGTGGTCGGGTGCCCGCCGTCCAGGAACTCAACCTCGCTTGAGGTCAAGGGCCGATCTTGCGGACCGGCCCCTTCGGACCGCGTGGGGGCGAGCAGCCTCCTGGACGTCCTCGCTGGGGCATTCGAATCGGGGCGTGCTCGGTGGTTGTGGCCACCTGGGAAGGCGCCGATGTCTCCGTAGGGGAGTCCGGCCCCGATCATTGCCAAAGTCGTCAACCATGTTTACTATATAGACAACCACATTGACGATATTGCCCCGATGTGCGTCCACCGGGCCTGTCTTCGGCGTGCCCGGAGAACCCAGAGAGAAGGTCCCCATGTCCCACGACGTCTTCGTCACCCACACCGCCGAGAGTGCCCCTGCCGCCGCCCGTGCCACGGTCGAGGGGGTGGAGCGGAAATTCGGCTTCATCCCCGCGCCGGTCGGCCGGATGGCCACCTCCCCGGAGTTGCTCAAGGGGTTCCTGACGGCCAGTGCCGTCTTCGAGCAGACCACCCTCGCCCCGATCGAGCGTGAGATCGTCATCCTGACGGTCGCCACCCGCAACGGCTGCCACGTCTGCGTGGCGATGCACACCGCCACGCTGGTCAGGCTGGCGGCCCCGGCCGAGGTCATCGAGGGGCTGCGGGCCCAGAAGCCTCTCCCGGACACCCGCTCGGAGGCGCTGCGGTCGTTCACCCTCGCGGTGATGGACCACTGCGGCGCGGTCGGCGCCGAGGAAACGCGCGCGTTCCTCGGCGCCGGCTACACGCCGCAGAACGCCCTTGAGGTCGTTCTCGGTGTCGGTGCCTACACGATCTCCACGTTCGCCAACCGGCTGATCGACGCCCCCCTCGACCCGCCGTTCCAGGCCTACGCCTGGGACGGCGACGGCAGGTAGGTGTCCGCCCGTTCGTCAGGGCCGCAGTGCGGCCAGCTGCTGCTCGAACGGGATCACGGCCTCGACCTGCCGGGCGGCGGCGGGCCGGTGCGACATCAGGCCGGCCAGTTCGCCGGCCGCGCGGGCGACGCGGGAGGCGAGGTCGTCGGCGCGGCTGTCCCCGCCGGTGCCCCAGTCCTCGGACGCGGCGTAGACGGCGGTCGGTACGACGATCGCGCGCAGGTAGGCGAAGAGCGGGCGCATGGCATGCTCCAGGACGAGCGAGTGGCGTGCCGTCCCCCCGGTCGCCGCGATCAGCACCGGCTTGCCGGTGAGCGCGCTGTTGTCGATCACGTCGAAGAACGACTTGAACAGGCCGCTGTAGGAGGCGGTGAAGATCGGCGTCACCGCGATGAGGCCGTCCGCCTCCGTCACCGCCTCGATCGCCTCGCGCAGCGTGGCGCCGGGAAAGCCGGTCACCAGGTTGGCGGCGATGTCGGTGGCGAGGTCGCGTAGCTCGATCACGCGTACCTCGGCCGGGTGCCCTTCGCCCGACAGCCGTCGTACGGCCGCCTCGGCCAGCCGGTCGGCCAGCAGGCGCGTCGAGGACGGCAGGCCGAGACCGGCCGAGACGACCACGAGCCGGACGGATTCCATTGCTTTTCCTTTCCAGGGGTGGACTCGGATGTCTCAGGCGGCGGGGACGGGCTGCTCGCCTGTCTCGGCCGCGCTGTCGCGCCTGGCGAGCAGGGCCGCGTGGGTGGGGCCGTCCGGCACCTCGGCCGGCCTGCCGGAGGCGAACTCCCTGCGCAGTACCGGGACGACCTCCTCGCCGAGGATGTCGAGCTGCTCCAGCACCGTCTTGAGCGGGAGCCCGGCGTGGTCCATCAGGAACAGCTGACGCTGGTAGTCGCCGAAGGAGTCCCGGAAGGTCAGGGTCTTGTCGATGACCTCCTGCGGGCTGCCCACGGTGAGCGGGGTCTGGTCGGTGAACTCCTCCAGCGAGGGGCCGTGGCCGTACACGGGAGCGTTGTCGAAATAGGGGCGGAACTCCCGG
>NZ_JBEXUE010000479.1:0-7586 GCF_040614275.1 Streptosporangium sp. NPDC006013 | reverse complement strand
GGTTGCTAAGACAGGTGGTGACCTTGGAGGCTCTCCTTAACGACGCGTACGACTCTTCCAGGAGTGCCCTGTGATCATCGAGGATCTGTCCGTCCGGTGACCCGGTCAGGGCGGGCCGATCAGCGTTCCCTGTCGTCGCTGAGCAGGAAGTCGGGCCGGGAACGATCCCAGCCCGGCACGTTCAGCGCGTTGAGCGCCGAGACGATGCGTTTCTCCTCGTAGACGAAGTGCGTCTCCATCAGCGCGGCGAGACTGTCCAGCTCGCTGCGCACCACGGCCGGATCCGTCTCCTGGTCCAGACCGCCGACGAGCGCCTCCAGCCTCCTGAGGGAGTCCTCCACCAGCCGATGGTCGCGACGCAGTTCGTCCAGCACCGGGCGCAGTTCGGGAAACCGCTCGGCGAGCTCGGGGAACGCGCCGTCGTCCTCACCGGTGTGGTGCCGGTTCAGGGCGGAACAGAAGGTCAGGCAGTGGACCCGCAGTTCGCGGGGGCGCGCGCCGCCGTCGAGGTAGGCCTCGACGTTCTCGCGGAGTGCGGCGAGCTCCTCACGGAGCCAGAGATGTACTTCGATCAGTTGGTTGCCGAACGCCATCAGGCGTCCATCGGGTGTTTCCAAGGTCGTCCAGTGTTCCGGCGCCTCCATGCCCTCGGCGATCTCTTTGCCGGGTGCACCGCGACGCTGGCACAGAACCTCATCATCATCGCGACGATCGGTCAACCCGCACTCGCACCGGCCGGAGAAAGGACGACCCACCCCGTTTCGCTCCCACGGTGCGGGAATGCCGATGCGATCCACGTACAAGATCGCGCTCATGATGGAGACAGATCTCCGGGTCCGGCGAGACCAACGATCTCGTCGGCCCAGCGACCCAGCAGGATCGGGTCGTGACTGATCGCCAGCACTCCCGCCCCGGTACGCTCCCGGTAGGCGTTCACCACCCCGACCAGGTGTGCCTGCGTGGAGGCGTCCAGCATGGTGGTCATCTCATCGCAGATCAGGTAGCGGGGTTCCAAGGTCAGTGCCCTGGCCACGCAGGCCCGCTGCAACTGCCCGTCGGAGACCTCGTGCGGCCATCGGGTGAGCAGGTCGCCGGTCAGACCTGTCTTCCTGGCCAGTTCGGTGACGCGCCCCTCGTCCGGCCGGCCGTTCGCGGTCAGCGGCTCGCCGATCACTTCGGCGAGTTTGAGGCGCGGGTCCACCGAGAGCCTGGGCTGCTGGTAGATCAGGGCCACTCGGGTGCGCAGGTCGCGGGCCGCGCGCTGCCGCCAGCGCGTCACGATCGTGCCGTCCACGGTGAGCGTGCCCGACGCCGGACGCAGCATCAGCGCCATGACCCTGGCCAGCGTCGACTTCCCGCAGCCGCTCGGCCCGGCCAGGCCGGTCACCTTACCGGGCATGATCGTCAGGGACGTCTCGTCCAGCGCGGTGTGCCTGCCGTACCTGACGGTGATTCCGGACGCTTCAAGCATGCCTGTCCTCCAGGGCGTGGTGGCAGGCCACGCCGCCGTCCATCGGTGGCGGCACGGCGCACCGCTCGGTTTCGTGGCCGCAGCGCGACCGGAACGCACACCCTTCGGGCAGCCGGGTCAGCTCGGGCGGCAGGCCGGGGATGGGGACGAACGCCCGATCCGGCTGGGCCGCCACCAGCCCCGCCGTGTACGGATGGCGGGGGCGCCCGAGTACCTCGGCCACCGGCCCCACCTCGACCAGGCGGCTGGCGTACATCACCGCGAGGTCGTCGGCGACCCGCTCGGCGGCGCGCAGGTCGTGCGTGATCAGGAGTACCGCACGTCCCTCGTCGCACAGCTCGCGCAGCGTCGCCATCGCCCGGTCCACCAGCGGCCGGTCCAGCCCGCTGGTCGGCTCGTCGGCCAGCACCAGCCACGGGTCGCCTGCCAGCGCGATCGCGTTCGCCACGCGCTGGGCCATGCCGCCCGACAGCTCGTGCGGGTAGCGGTCCAGCTCCTGCGGGCGCAGGCCGTACCGCGCCGCCAGGTCATCGGCCGTGGCGTGCGAGCCGAGCTCGCGCATGGCCTCCTGGAGTTGCGCCCGTGCCGTGCGCACCGGTGTGAGGTGGGTGGCCGGGCTCTGCGGGATGAGCCCGATCGCCCGCCCGCGCACCCGCCTGGCCAGTACGGCCTGCGAGGCGCCGAGGAGTTCCACCGGCTCCTCGCCGTGCTCCAGCCATGCCTGGCCGGAGACGGTCGCGTTGTCCGGCAGCAGGCCGAGCAGCGCGTGCGCGAGCACCGACTTGCCGCACCCGGACTCACCCACCAGGGCCAGGCAGCTACCCGGCCGTACCTCGAAGGTCGCCTCGCTGACCGCCTGCACCAGCGCACCGGGGATGCGGAAGCCGACGCTCAGCCCCTGAACCCGTAGCCGTCCGCGGCCGGTCACAGTTCCGGTCACAGTTCCAGCTCCGATCTCCAGCGAGGGTTGCGGCGGTCACGCCAGTGCTGGGCCAGCACCGATACCGCCAGCGTGGGCACCAGGATGAACAGGCCGGGCATCAGGCTCGACCACCAGCCGCCGGTGAGCAACGAGCGCTGCCCATCGTTGATCATGTTGCCGAGTGAGGCCAGGTGCGGCGGGAGTCCCAGGCCGAGGAAGCTCAGCGCGGTCTCGTGCCAGATCGCGTGGGGCATCATCAGCACCGTCGCCAGCATCAGGTGGGGGAAAAGGTGCGGCAGTAGATGGCGGCGGACCACCCGCATCCTGGTCGAGCCTCCGGAGATCGCCGCCTCCACGAACGGGCGCGAGCGCAGCGAGAGCACCTCGGAGCGTACGATCCGCGCCGCCGTGGTCCAGTGCGTCACACCTACGGAGACCACCACGGCGGCGGCGCTCGGCGCGAACAGCGCGACGATGAAGATGCCGAACAGCAGGTGCGGCAGGGCGTTGAAGCCGTCCACCACCCGCATGAGAAGGCGGTCGGGCAGTCCTCCCAGACTGCCGGCCGCCAGGCCCACGAGTCCGCCGATCACCATGCTGACCAGCGCGGCCACCAGACCCACCAGGAAGGAGACGCGCAGGCCGTAGATCGACCGGATCAGCACGTCCCGCCCGACCTCGTCGGTGCCGAGGGGGTGTGCGAAAGAGGGGGGCTGCCCGGCCGCGCGCAGGTCCACCAGGCTCTGGTCGAGTTGCACAACGGGCGGCACCAGGAGTACGGCCAGCGCCAGCAGCACCAGGGTGCCGGCCGCGAACCTCACCGGCATTCAGCCCACCCCCAAAGTGCGCACCCGCGGATCGGCCACGGTGTAGGCGATGTCGGCAAGCAGGTTGCCGACCAGCACCGCCGCCGTACCCAGCAGCGTGAGCGCCGCCAGCAGCGGGAAGTCCACGGCCAGCGCCGCCTGTACCGAGGCCGCGGCGACGCCGGGCCAGGAGAAGATCGTCTCGACCAGGATCGCGCCGGTGACCAGTTCCGGCATCCGAGCGCCGAGCAGGGTGAGAAAGGGCAGCAGCGCCGACCTCAGCGCATGCCGCACGATCACGGTTCGCTCGCGCAGGCCGCGGGCGCGCGCGCCGATCACGAAGTCCTCCCGCAGCACCCCGATGACCGACTCCCGCACGTAGAGCACCAGCCACGACGACTGGGAGATCGCCAGCACCGCGACCGGCAGGACCATGTGCGCGGCCACATCAGCGGGGCTGATCGTGGTCGACGCCGCGTCGGTCAGGCCCCCCGCCGGCAGCCAGCCCAACTGGACCGCGAAGACCCAGATGGCCAGCAGTCCCAGCCAGAACACCGGGGCGGCCTCGTTGGCGAACGCGCCGCCGGTGATCGCCCGGTCCACCCAGGAGCCGCGCCGCCAGGCGGCGAGGGTACCCACCACCAGGCTGCCGACGAACATCAGCACCAGCGCCGAGCCGGTGGCCAGCAGGGTCCAGCCCAGCCGCTCGCCGATGATCTCGCCGACCGGCCGATGCAAAGAGCGCGACTCGCCCAGCTCGCCGCTGACCAGGTTGCCGAACCAGGTGGCGTACTGCTCGAGGACCGGCCGGTCCAGGCCCCAGTTCTGCCTGATCGACTCGACCACCTCAGGAGAGGTGACCAGCGCGCGTTCGCCGAGGTACTGCCGGACCGGGTCGAAGGGGGAGGCCTGGGCCAGCGCGAACATGCCGATCGTAACGGCCACCAGCAGTGGCACCGCGAAGGCCATCCGCCAGGCGATCATCTTGAGTATCGCTCTCACGCGACCGGCTTCCAGGTGTGGATGCCGGCGAACAGTCCTCCGGTGGCGTGCTCGTGACCGTCCACGCCCGGCACGATCCCTTCGTACCTGCCGCGGATCACGTACACGTGCTTGAGGAAGACCAGGTACGAGTAGACCTCGTCGTCCCTGATGACCTTCTGGAAGTCGGCGTAGATCCGCTCGCGCTCCGCCTGCTCGCCCGAGGCCCTGCCCTGCTCCAGCAGCCTGTCGGCCTCGGGGCTGTCGTAGCGGCCCGGGTTGAAGAAGCCCTGGCCCTTGAAGTCGGAGTGAAACAGCTCGTAGTTGACGTAGTCGGGGTCATACGGGCTGCCGAACCCCATGACCGCCGCGTCCCTGTCCAGCCGTGCTTCGATCGCGTCCCAGTCCAGGCCGATCGGCTCGACCCGCAGACCGATCCTCTTGGCGTCGGAGGCGGCGGCCAGCGCGAGTTCCTTACGCAGCGAGTCGCCCGCCGGATACATCAGGGTGAACTCGGCACTCCTGCCGTCCTTCTCCCTGATACCGTCCTTCCCCATGATCCAGCCCGCCTCGTCAAGCAGCTTGCCGGCGGCCTCGGGATCGGTGTCACCGGTCACTTCGGGGTTGTGCCATCCGGTGTCGGGCGAGATCGGCCCGTAGGCGGGAACACCCGCGCCGGCCAGGATCGTGTCGACCATCGCCTGCCGGTCGAGGGCCAGGCTGAACGCCTTGCGTACGGCCCGGTCGCCGGTCACCGGCTGGGTCATCGGGAACACGATCGCGCGATAGTCGGCGCTCGGTACGTCGTACACGGTCACGTCCTGCCGGCCGCGTAAGCCGACGGCGGCCTTCGGCGGCAGCACGGTGGCGTCGAACTCGCCCGCCCGAACCCGGGTCGCGCGCACATTGTCGTCGGGGGCGAAGGCGAGCACCAACCTGGAGATCGCCGGAGCGCCGCCCCAGTACTCCTTGTTCGCCTCCAGCACGATCTTGTCTCCGGGCGTCCAGGAGACGAACCGGTAGGGGCCGCTGCCGACCGGCTTGGTCTTCTCCATCGTGCCCATGGGCACGATGCCGAGCGTGCTGCGCTGCACGAACGGCGCATAGGGATACCGAAGACCGAACACCACGGTCCGCGCGTCGGGAGCCGCCACATCCTTGATCGCCGAATAGTCGCTCCTGATCGTGGAGTTGTTGGCGGGATCGAGCAGCGCCTCGTAGGTGTACTCCACGTCCTTGCTGGTCAGCGGCTTACCGTCGTGGAACTTCAGCCCTTCCTTCAGGGTGAAGGTGACGGTCGTCCCGTCCTCGGAGACGGTGGGCGGCTCAGCGGCGAGCGCGGGCTTGATCGTCAGGTCGGGTGCCCGGCTCATCAACCCGTCGAAGATCAACGATCCCCCGTCGGGAGAGAACCCGAGCACCGGGCTCAAATTGTCGAATTCCGAGCTCAGACCGATGACGAACGTGTCATCCGGCGGGTCGACCGGCCCCTGCGGGGCGGAACAGGCCGCACCGGCCAGAGCGAGGACGACGCACAGCGTGGCGGACTTCTGGAGAAGTTTTGTCACAAGAGAAGTTCTATCAGTTGCATATTACTTGCAATAACTTGGGATGAACCCCCCATGGAGATCACGTTGCATCTGCCCCCACTACGCGACGCGGCGGCGAGGATGGCGGAGATCGGCCCCGGTGATCCGCACCGACGAAAGCCTCAGCGTCGCGCCCTGGCCGCGATGGGACGACAGGGACGGCGCCTATACGATCATCGAACGGAAAGACACCCGCCAGGCACCCGACCACCTTGACGTCAAGTGTCTCCAAGAAAGGATGGGCACAGGATTGAAGATCGCAGTCGATGACCTCTCCGGTCCGGAGATCGCCGGATTCCTTGACGAGCACGTCCAGGAGATGCGGTCCATCACTCCGCTGGAGAGCAAGCACGCCCTCGACCTGGAGAGCCTGCGCAGGCCCGAGATCACGTTCTGGTCGGTCATGGACGGTGACAGCCTGGTCGGCTGCGGCGCGATCAAGAGGCTGGACGCGGACCACGCGGAGGTCAAGTCGATGCGCACCAGGCCGGCGCGCAAGCGGAGCGGAATCGCGTCCCTCCTCCTGGAGCACATCGTCACCGAGGCCAAGCGCATGGGATTCACCAGGCTGAGCCTCGAGACCGGGGCGGCCGAGTTCTTCCTGCCGGCCCGGAAGCTGTACGAGAAGTTCGGGTTCGAGTACTGCGACCCGTTCGCGGACTACGAACCCGACCCGAACAGCGCGTTCATGACGAGAGTGCTCTGAGGACCTGTACAGCCGATCCTTTCCGAACCGCTGACTTCCCGCGAGGACGCCCGGCGCGAACGCCTCACCGCCGTCGTGCCATCCAGAACCTGCACTCCCGGAACTCCTCGACGGCCTCGCGGGACCACACCGACCTTTCTTCTCGCCGTCTGCCGTTTCCGATGCGCTCCTGGTCGTGAGAGGCCACCACCGCGAACCGGCTCTTTGCTGCCGACAGGCCACCGGGTTGATCGTTTGATTCCCCCGGACGGCTTCGAACCGACATGGTCACAAATGAACGCGACCGGGCCCCGCTCCGAGCGGGGTCATCATCCGCATGATGTCCGACACGGCGCCGGGCTCCAGCACGGCCCCGGGGGTCCGATGGACCAGGTGCCCGAAGTCGTCGGCTGCCTGGCCGCGCGAGGCGGGATCGGTCACCACCTTGCCCTTCAGCGGCGGCAGGTCGACCATCCCCTGAGACTGGGCGGCGTCGGTGACCCACGTGCGCGTGGACGGGTCGAAGCCGACCACGGCCGCCCCCGCCGTGAGGAACGCCCGTCTCCACGGATGCCACGTCATACCCGATCCCTTCGCAGCGCGGTCACGTCGCGTCGATAATCGCCGACGGCACCCGGCGACGCTACCCGCACGAAATCCACAAAAGGGTTACTACGGCGCTTTGGGCCTCGACGGGCGAGCCGTGGGGCAGGCGAGCATCATCGGGGCAGGATGGACCGATGAGTTTCGCGTGCCTGGCCGGCCTACCGTGTGGGCGACCGCCCGAGACGCACGAACCGAGGAGACCCCATGGCGGTGGGTGTTGGGGTTGGCCGTACGCGGGATCGCGAGGAAGGCGTCGGCGGCCGCGGCGAGGGTGACGTGCCCGCCGCGCAGGGCAGCGACCTTCGGCCCGGCGCTCATGCCGGCCGCCGGGTGACGTCCGCCGCGATGTACCGGATACGGAATGGAGCGAGATTCCTACGACGACTGCGATCCGGTCTATGTGATCAGCCATGGGGAGGTCTGCCGGGAGATCACGGGGTGCTGTCGGCTCCTGCCCACCGACGGTCCTTATATGATCCCCGACGTCTTCTCCGAGACGTTGCGCGGCGCCCCCGCTCCTCGCGAT
>NZ_JBEXUE010000478.1:0-7589 GCF_040614275.1 Streptosporangium sp. NPDC006013 | reverse complement strand
CCCGGTGCCCGCGGCGCCGGGTGCTCGCCGTCGTCCGTGGCAGCGCGGTCAACCAGGACGGCGCCAGCAACGGGCTCACCGCTCCCAACGGCCCCTCGCAGGAGCGGGTCATCCGCGAGGCTCTCGCCGGCGCGGGACTGTCGCCCGCCGACGTCGACGCCGTCGAGGCGCACGGGACGGGGACCACGCTGGGTGATCCGATCGAGGCACAGGCACTGCTGGCGACCTACGGACGCGACCGCGAGGGCAGCCCGCTGCTGCTCGGCTCGTCGAAGTCGCACATCGGCCACACCCAGGCAGCCGCGGGCGTCACCGGCGTCATCGCGATGGTCCAGGCCCTCCAGCACGCGACCCTGCCGCCGACCCTGCACATCGACCGGCCGTCCCCGCACGTCGACTGGACGGCGGGCGCCGTCTCACTGCTGACCGAGGCCACCGCGTGGCCACGGACCGGTCGCCCCCGCCGGGCCGCCGTCTCCTCCTTCGGTATCAGCGGCACCAACGCCCACCTCGTGCTGGAACAGGCGCCAGAGGAGACCGGGACGTCCGAGCGTACCGACGAGCCCGGCCTCACCCCGTGGATCCTCTCGGCGAAGTCCGAGGACGCGCTGCGCGAGCAGGCCGCACGGTTGCGGGCGCGAGTGGCGGCCGATCCCGCACTCGGCGTATCCGATGTCGGGTTCACCCTGTCGGTGGCCCGCGCCGCCCTGGATCACCGCGCCGTCGTGCTCGCCACCGGCCGAGAGGAGTTCCTGGAGGCACTGGACTCCCTCGCCGCCGGTGGAGTCACCCCGGCTGTCGTGCGCGGCACCGCCGCCAGACCGGGCGGGCTCGCCTTCATGTTCACCGGCCAGGGCAGCCAGCGTCCCGGCATGGGACGAGAACTCGCCGCGGCCTTCCCGGTGTTCGCCGACGCCCTCGGCGCCGCCGCCGCGCACCTGGACGGCCACCTCGACCGCCCGATCCTCGACGTCATGTTCGCCGAACCGGACAGCGCCGGCGCCGCGCTGCTGGACACGACCGCGTACACCCAGCCCGCGCTCTTCGCCTTCGAGGTCGCCCTCTACCGGCTGGCCGAGTCCTTCGGTCTGCGCCCCGACTACCTCATCGGTCACTCCGTCGGCGAGCTCGCCGCCGCCCACGTCGCGGGTGTCCTGTCACTGTCCGACGCCGCGACCCTCGTCGCCGGCAGGGGCAGGCTCATGCAGGCGGTCGAGGCCACCGGCGCGATGGCGGCACTGCAGGGAACGGAGCAGGAGATCCGGGCGCTCCTGGCGGACCACCGCGGCGAGGTGGACATCGCGGCGGTCAACGGTCCCGACTCCGTGGTCGTCTCCGGAGACGAGGCCGTGGTGGGGGAGATCGTGTCGCGCCGGCGCGGGGAGGGCCGCAGGGCCAGGTGGCTCCAGGTCAGCCATGCCTTCCACTCGCCGCACATGGACGCGGTGCTCGACGACTTCCGGCGCATCGCGGCGAGTCTGGACCTCGCCGCACCGCGCATTCCGGTGATCTCCAACCTCACCGGCCGCCTGGCCGCGGCCGACGAGCTACGCGACCCCGGCTACTGGGTCCGGCACATCCGGCATGCCGTCCGGTTCCGCGACGGCATCGCGACCCTGCGCGACCTCGGCGTGAGCGACTACCTCGAACTCGGTCCCGACGCGGTCCTGACCGCCCTGGCCCACGACTGCCTCGCGGGAACTCCGCCCCGCACCCTGGCCGCCGCGTCCCGCCCCGACCGCCCGCAAGCCCAGGCGTTCGGTACCGCCCTGGCCCACCTGCACGTCCACGGCGTGAACGTCGACTGGCGGGCGGCCCTGCACGGCCGCGACGCGAAGCTGGTCGACCTGCCCACCTACGCCTTCCAGCGCCGCCGGTTCTGGCTGGACACCTCCCCGGCCGTCTCCGGCACGGCCGCCGCGGGGCTGGAGACGGCCGGGCACCCGCTGCTGGACGCGGTGGCCGACCTGGCGGGCGGCGAGGGCTCGCTGCTGACCGGCCGCCTCTCGCCACGCACCCAGCCCTGGCTGGCCGACCACGTGGTCTCCGGCGGCATGCTGCTCCCCGGCACGGCGTTCGTCGAGCTGGCCCTGCACGCCGCGGACCGGCACGGGGGGCTGCGCCTCGACGAGCTGGCGCTGCAGGCACCCCTGGTGGTCCCGGAGCGCGGCGAGGTCTGGGTGCAGCTGTTCACCGGCGCCGACGACGGTTCCGGCCGCCGTCCGCTCGCCGTCCACTCCAGGACCGGCCCGTCGGAGAGCTGGACCCGCCACGCCACCGGTGTCCTGACCGCCGCCACCCCCGCGCCCAGGCAGGAGGAGGCCGGCGCCTGGCCGCCGCGGGAAGCGGTCCCCGTCGATCTGGAGGGCCTGTACGAGCGGCTCGCCGACCGGGGATACGAGTACGGCCCCGCCTTCCGCGGGCTGGTGGGAGCATGGCGGCTGGGCGACGACATCCTGGCAGAGGTGCGGCTGCCGGACGAGCACCTCGCCGAGGCCGCCGGGTACGGCATGCACCCGGCCCTGCTCGACGCCGCCCTGCACGCGGTCGTCGGGATCACCCTCGTAGCCGACGAGCGGGGCATCCGCCTGCCGTTCTCGTGGAACGGGGTGTCGCTGGAGGCGTCGGGCGCGACCGTGCTGCGCGTGCGGATCACACCGACCGGCCCCGACACGGTCGGGATCACCGCCACCGACGCCACCGGCGCGCCCGTCGTCTCCGTCGAGTCCCTCACGTTCCGGCCCGTCGCCCCCGGGGGGCTCGGCGCTCCCCGTACGTCGAGCCACTCGATGCCCTACCGGCTGGACTGGGTGCCCGCACCCGCCGCCCGGACGCCGATGCCGGCCCGCTGGACGGTGGTCGGAACGGTGGTCGGAGCCGGCCTCGACATACCCGACGTGCCGATGGCCGCCGACCTGGAGGCGCCACGGGCGGCCGTTCCTGATCTCCTGCTCATCTCCGCGACCGGCGGCGGCGCGGCGCCGGACCCGGTGCTGCCGCAGGCGCTGCACGCCGGCACGGTCACCACGCTGGACCTGCTGCGCGAGGCGCTGCTGGACGAGCGGTTCGCGGCCACCAGGGTGGCCGTCGTCACCCGGCGCGCCGTCGCCGTCCATCCGGGGGAGGACGTCGAGGATCTCGCGCACGCCGGGCTCTGGGGACTGGTCCGCACGGCACAGACCGAGTTCCCCGGCCGCGTCGTCCTGCTCGACCTCGACTCGCACCCCGGGTCACGAGCGGCCATCGCGGCGGCACTGGCCACGGGTGAGAGCCAGCTCGCGGTGCGCCGCGGCGAGATCCTCGTCCCCCGGCTCGCCCGGCCGGCGGCGGACGACGCCCTCGACCTTCCCGACGAGGCCTGGCGGCTGGACGCCACCGGCTCGGGCACGCTGGCCGACCTCGGGCCGCTGCCCGCTCCCGAGGCGGAGCGCCCGCTGGCAGCGGGAGAGGTCAGGGTCGCGCTCAGGGCTGCCGGGCTCAACTTCCGCGACGTGCTCATCGCTCTCGGCATGTATCCCGGCGACGCCAGGATCGGCGCCGAGGGCGCGGGCGTCGTCGTGGAGACCGGGCCCGGTGTGACCGGTCTGGTGCCCGGCGACCGCGTCATGGGCCTGGTTCAGGGGACCGTCGGCCCCCTCGCGGTCACCGACCGGCGCTACCTGACACGGATCCCCGCCGGATGGTCGTTCGCGCAGGCCGCCACCGTGCCGGTGGCCTTCCTCACCGCCTACCACGGCCTCGCCGACCTGGCGGGCATCCGCCCCGGTGAGCGGCTGCTCGTCCACGCGGCCACCGGCGGCGTCGGCATGGCCGCCGTCCAGCTCGCCCGGCACTGGGAGGTCGACGTGTACGGCACCGCCGCGCCTGCCAAGTGGGACACCCTGCGTGAACAGGGGCTTGACGACGACCACATCGCCTCCACCCGCACCCTCGACTTCGAGACCGCGTTTCCCGCCGTCGACGTCGTTCTCAACTCCCTCGCCCACGAGTTCACCGACGCGTCGCTGCGACTGCTGGCGGACGGCGGCCGGTTCGTCGAGCTGGGCAAGACCGACCAGCGCGACCCCGTCCAGGTCGCGGCGGCCCACCCGGGCGTCACCTACGAGGCGTTCGACCTGTTCGAGGTGGACCCCGGCCGGATCGCCGAGATCCTCGACGTGCTCGCCGACCTGTTCGACAGCGGCGCCATCTCGCCCCTGCCGGTCACCGCCTGGGACGTCCGGCACGCCCACCACGCCCTGCGCCATCTCAGCCAGGCACGGCACACCGGCAAGCTGGCCGTGACCCTGCCCGCTCGCCTCGACCCGGCGGGAACCGTCCTTGTCACCGGCGGCACCGGAACGCTGGGCGCCCGCACCGCGCGCCATCTGGTCACCAGGCACGGGGTCCGCCACCTGCTGCTCGCCGGACGCGGCGGCCCGGATGCGCCGGGCGCCGCGCGACTGCACGCGGAACTCACCGCGCTGGGCGCCGAGGTGCGGATCGCCGCGGTCGACGTCGCCGATCGCACCGGCCTGGCCGCGCTGATCGCCTCCGTACCGGCGGGACACCCGCTGACAGCCGTCGTGCACGCCGCCGGCACGCTCGACGACGGGGTCCTCGGCTCGCTCACTGCCGACCAGGTAGGCGGGGTGCTCCGGCCCAAGGCCGACGCCGCCTGGTACCTGCACGAGCTGACCCGCGATCTCGACCTGTCCGCCTTCGTGTTGTTCTCCTCCGCGGCGGGCATCCTGGGCAACGCGGGCCAGGCCGGCTACGCCGCCGCGAACGCCTTCCTCGACGCCCTCGCCCACCACCGCCGCGCGCACGGCCTGCCGGCCACGTCACTCGCCTGGGGGCACTGGGCGGAGAGCAGCGGCATGACCCGCGACCTCAACCGGGCGGACCTGGCCCGGCTGGCCCGCGCGGGCCTGCCCGCCATGCCGACCGGGTACGCGCTCGCCCTGCTCGACGTCGCGCTGGCCATGCCGGACCCGGTCGTGGTGACGGCCAGGCTGGCCCCCGAGGCGACCGGTTCCCCGCTGCTGCGAGGACTGGCCCGGAAACGGCCCCGGCGGATCGCCGTACCGGCGGCGGGGACGGCCTCCCTCGCCGAGGAGCTGGCCGGCCGGCCGGAGACCGACCGACTGCGCAGGCTCCTGGCACTCGTACGGTCCACCGCGGCCGCCGTGCTCGGCCACCCGGACCCCGAGGCCATCGTCCCCGACCGGGGGTTCCTCGACGCCGAGTTCGACTCGCTCAGCAGCATCGAGCTCCGCAACCAGCTCGACAAGGTCACCGGGCTGCGACTGCCCACCACCCTCGTCTTCGACCATCCCACGCCGGTCGCGCTCGCCGCGTACCTGCGGACCCGGCTTGTCCCGGCTGAGACGCCCGAGACGCCCGGCCCGGAGTCCGAGCTGGACCGAATCGAGGCGGCCCTCGCCGGCGGGGCCATCGACTCCGGCACGCGAGAGCGGGTCCTGGTCCGGCTGAACGACCTGCTGACCAGGTGGGGCGGGCCGAGACCCGCTCCGGAAGACGATCTCGGGCGCATCGACGCGGCCACGAACGACGAGATCTTCGAGCTCATCGACAACGAACTTCGCCTCTCGTGAAGGGCACCCCTCCCATGGCTGATGAAGAGAAGCTCCGTACCTATCTCAACCGGGTGACCCTGCAGCTCCAGCAGACCCGGCGGCGCCTGCACGAGGTCGAGTCCGCCGGCAGGGAGCCGGTCGCGATCGTGGGAATGGCCTGCCGCTTCCCCGGCGGGGTCACCTCGCCGGAGGACCTGTGGCGGCTGGTGACCGCGGAGCAGGACGTGATCGGGCCCTTCCCCACCGACCGCGGCTGGGATCTCGGCGGCCTCTACCACCCCGACCCGGACCGCAGCGGCACGTCCTACGTACGCGAGGGCGGATTCCTGTACGACGCCGCCGAGTTCGACGCGGAGTTCTTCGGGATCTCGCCGCGCGAGGCGCTGGCGACCGATCCACAGCAGCGGCTGCTGCTGGAGACCGCCTGGGAGGCGCTGGAGGACGTCGCCGTCGACCCACTCGCCCTGCGTGGCAGCGACACCGGCGTGTTCGTCGGCGCCATCGCCCAGGAGTATGGCCCCAGCCTTCACCACCGGCCGGCGTACAACACCGACGGCTACGTCCTCACCGGTAACACCACCAGCGTGGCGTCGGGCCGGATCGCCTACACGTTCGGGTTCGAGGGGCCCGCGGTCACGGTCGACACGGCGTGCTCGTCCTCACTCGTCGCCCTGCATCTCGCCGCTCAGGCGCTCCGGCTCGGCGAGTGCTCCTTCGCGCTCGCCGGAGGTGCCACGGTCCTCGCCGCGCCCGGAATGTTCATCGAGTTCTCCCGCCAGCGCGGGCTGTCACCCGACGCCAGGATCAAGGCGTTCGCCCGGGCGGCGGACGGCACCGCCTGGGCCGAAGGCGTCGGGCTGCTGGCACTCGAGCGCCTCTCGGACGCCCGCCGCAACGGTCACCGGATCCTGGCCGTGTTACGTGGCAGCGCGGTCAACCAGGACGGTCGTAGCAGCCAGCTCACCGCTCCGAATGGTCCGTCGCAGCAGCGGGTGATCCGGCAGGCGCTGGCGGGTGCGGGGTTGTCGGTCTCTGAGGTGGATGTGGTGGAGGCGCATGGGACGGGGACCAGGCTGGGTGATCCGATCGAGGCGCATGCGTTGCTGGCGACGTATGGGCAGGGGCGGTCTGCGGGTCGGCCGTTGTGGTTGGGGTCGGTGAAGTCGAATATCGGGCATTCGCAGGCGGCGGCGGGGGTGGCCGGGGTCATCAAGGTGGTTCAGGCGATTCGTCATGGGGTGTTGCCGAAGACGTTGCATGTGGATGAGCCGTCGCCGCATGTGGACTGGTCGGCTGGGGCGGTCGAGTTGCTGAGTGAGGCGCGGGTTTGGCCGGAGACGGGTGGGCCGCGTCGGGCGGGGGTGTCGGCGTTCGGGGTGAGTGGCACCAATGCTCACGTGATCATCGAGCAGGCTCCGGACGATCCTGTCGTGGCTGGTTCCGGCGTGGTTGACCGGCTGGAAAGCGAGGTGGCCGCGGATATCGGACCAGTCGAGGAGGTGGCTTCGGCTGGTTCTCGGGAGTTCGTGTCCGTGCTGAACGGTTCGGTTGCTGGGGCGGGGGTCGTGGCTGGGCGGGTGGTGCCGTGGGTGGTGTCGGGGCGGTCGGTGGCCGGGTTGCGGGGGCAGGCCGCGCGGCTGATCGGGCTGGTGGAGGCGGAGGGGGGTCTCGATTCGGGGGATGTGGGCTATTCGCTTGCCCGTGGCCGGGCGGTGTTGGAGGAGCGGGCGGTGGTGGTGGCCGCTGGGCAGGAGGGGTTGCTTTCGGGGTTGGGGGCGTTGGTGGCGGGTGAGTTGGCGGCGGGGGTGGTTCGGGGTCGGGCTGGGGGTGGGTTGGCGTATCTGTTCACTGGTCAGGGCAGTCAGCGTGAGGGGATGGGCCGGGAGTTGTATGGGCGGTTCCCGGTGTTCGCGGCGGCTTTTGATGAGGTGGTCGCCGAGTTGGATCGTCATCTTCCTGGTCTGTCGGTGCGGGAGGCGGTGTTCGGTGCGGCGGGGGTGCTGGATCGGA
>NZ_JBEXUE010000477.1:0-7589 GCF_040614275.1 Streptosporangium sp. NPDC006013 | reverse complement strand
CGCTGCCACCCGATGACCGCCCCCTGGGCGACGGCGGCCACCGGGATGTCCACCAGTGCGTCCACCAGCCTGTCGCCCGCGTGGGTGGAGACCAGGAAGACCCCGTCGGCGTGGCCGCCGCGCAGGTAGCGGACCACCCGGTCGCGGTCGCCGTCGTTCCCGGCGATCATCATCACCAGCGATATGTCCCGCTCGGCGAGCCGCCGGGTGGCGGTGCGCAGCAGCACGCTGTAGTTGGGGTCCTCGAACAGTCGCTCCTGCGGCTCCGACAGGACCATCACCACCGAACCGGTCCGCTGGGTGACCAGGCTGCGGGCGGCTCGGTTGAGCACGTAGCCGGTCTCGGCGATGGCCCGCTTGACCGCGGCGTGCGCCGCGGGGCTGACGTACCGGTCGTCGTTGAGCACCCGGGAGACCGTTCCCCGGGAGACCCCCGCCACCGCCGCGACGTCATGGATGGTCGGACGCTTCGCCATGCTCCCCATTTTCCCCTCGACCGGCCGCGTCCCGGACCCACCCTGGCCCGGTGCGGCCCGGCCACTAGCTTTTCACGGCCCCGCCGGCCAGGTCGGTCCGCCAGTAGCGCTGCATGGTGAGGAAGAGCGCGATCAGCGGGATGATCGACAGCAGGGTGCCGGTGAGGATCAGGTTGTACAGGGAGGGCTGGTTGGCGCCGGCCGCGAGCAGCGTGTAGAGCCCGACGGTCAGCGGGAACCTCTGGTCGTCGCCCAGCATGATGAACGGCAGCAGGAAGTTGTTCCAGATCGCGACGAACTGGAACAGGAAGATGGTCACCATGCCCGGGATCATGAGGGGCAGCGCCACCCGGCGCAGCAGCAGCCAGTGCCCGGCGCCGTCGATGCGGCCGGCCTCCAGCAGGGCGTCGGGGACGGCGGCGGTGGCGTAGATGCGCGCCAGATAGATGCTGTACGGGTGCAGGATCTGCGGGAGCAGGACCGACCAGTAGGTGTCGGCGAGCCCGATCCGGGAGAAGAGCAGGTACTGCGGGATGGCCAGCACCACGGCGGGCACCAGGATGCCGCCGATCAGCAGGTTGAAGATCAGGTTCCGGCCCCGGAAGCGGTACTTGGCCAGCGTGTAGCCGGAGACCGCGGAGACGGCGGTGGAGAGCAGGGCGCCGCCGCCGGCGTACAGCAGCGTGTTGAGCATCCACAGCCAGAACACGCCGTCGCGGTAGGCGGCCAGGTCGGCGAGGTTGGCGAGCAGCCCGGTGCCGGGGGCGAAGGTCGAGGTGGAGAAGAGCTCCGCCTTCGACTTGGTGGCGGCCACCAGCACCCAGCTGACCGGCAGCAGGCAGTAGAGCGCGCCCAGCAGCAGGATCGCGGTCGGTGCGATCCCGTACGGGCGGCGTCGCGCGGCCGCCCTCCGGCGTCCCCTCGCGGTGAGGGTCGTGGTGGCCATCAGCTCTCCCCGAAGGCGCGGTCGCGGACGACGCGCAGGAAACCAAAGGACAGGACGAGGGAGATCGCCGCGATGACGATCGAGGTGGCGGCGGCCGAGTAGAGGTCGCCGGTGACGAAGGCGTCGCGGTAGACCTTCATGAGCGGGCTCCAGGTCGAGCTGATCGTGTTGGTCAGCGGCCGCAGCGTGGTCGGCTCGGTGAACACCTGGATCGTGGCGATGATGGAGAACACGGTGGTCAGGATGATCGCGGGCAGCAGGATCGGGATCTTGATCCGCAGCGCTATCTGGATCTCGCTCGCCCCGTCGATCCTGGCGGCCTCGTAGTAGGTCCTGGGCACGGCGCGCAGGGCGGTGTAGAGCACCAGCATGTTGAAGCCGACGCCGCCCCAGACCGCGATGTTCGCCATGGAGAGGACCACGGTGCCCGAGCCGAGCAGGTCGACGTCGAGCACCTGGCGGATCGGGCTGAGGCTCGGCAGGTAGAGGAAGCCCCACAGCAGGGTGGCGGCCACCCCGGGCACCGCGTACGGCAGGAAGACGGCGACCCTGGAGAAGCGCGCGAGCCGCACGTGCGCCGAGTCCAGCAGCAGCGCGAAGAGCAGGGCGAGCCCGAGCATGACGACGAGCACCAGCAGGCCGTAGCCGAGGACGCGCAGCCAGCCGGCCCACAACTCGCCGTCGGCGAGCGTCGCGGTGTAGTTGTCGAGGCCGGCGAAGACCTCGCGGCGCGAGCCCTTGCCCAGGCCGAGCCCGGAGACCTTGGTGCGCCGCAGGCTGAGGTAGGCCGTGTAGACGATGGGGACGGCCATGAAGAGCGTGA
This sequence comes from Streptosporangium sp. NPDC006013, assembly GCF_040614275.1. NCBI lineage: Bacteria > Bacillati > Actinomycetota > Actinomycetes > Streptosporangiales > Streptosporangiaceae > Streptosporangium > Streptosporangium sp. NPDC006013. Next base: position 5,344 of record NZ_JBEXUE010000477.1, on the reverse strand, counting down.
ACAGCGCCATGGCCGGTGCGAGGAAGAGGTAGGGGACGGCGCTCGCGGTGCGGGCGCCGCCGGGACGTCGGGTCATCGGGGGCATCGGGGTCATTGGGCGAGCTGGAAGCCGGACTTCTGCATGTCGGCGACCGTCGCCTCCTGCATCTTGCCGATGGCGTCGGAGAACGCGGACTTGTCCTGTACGGCCTTGTCGAAGGCGTCCTTGAAGGCGTTGTACGTCACGTTGACGTTCGGCCCGAAGGTGAAGCCCCGCGCGGTGGCGGAGATCGCGGCGGCCTGCTGCCAGAAGTCGGGCTGGTTGGAGAAGTAGTCGGGGGCCTCGCCGAGCATGGTGCCGCCCTTGGCGGCGGCCGGGTAGACCGCGCCCTCCTTGACGAGCAGGCCGAGCGCCTCGGGGTCGGTGTTGAGCCAGGTCGCGAACTTCGCGGCGGCGGCCCGGTTGGGGGACTTGGCGGCGACCGCGGTGGAGGAGCCGCCCCAGAAACCGCTGGCGTTCTCGCCGGCGCTCCACTGCGGCAGCGGGGCGATCGCCCACCTGCCCTTGGCCTTGGGGGCGTTGCTGGACAGCACGCCCGGCGCCCAGACGGCCGAGGGCCAGGTCAGCAGCTTGCCGTCGTTGAGCGCCTTGTTCCACTCGGGGGTGAAGTACGGCTGGTCGTCGATGGCGCCCTCGGCGACGAGGCCGCCCCAGTAGTCGGCGACCTTCCTGGTGGCGTCGTCGTTGACCGCGACCTTCCAGGACTCGCCGCTGATCGACCACCACCGGGCGCCGGCCTGCTGGGCGAGGCCGACGAAGGCGCCGGGGTCCTTGCTGGAGAAGGTGCCCAGGAAGACCTTGGGGTCCTTCTTGTGTACGGTGCGGGCGGCCTCGGCGTACTCGTCCCATGTCTTGGGGACCTCGATGCCGTACTTGTCGAACAGGTCCTGGCGGTAGTAGAGCATCATCGGGCCGCTGTCCTGGGGAAGCGCGTAGACGGCGTCGGTGCCGAGCGTGACCAGCCCCCAGATGCCCTCGCCGAACTCGCCCTTCGCCTGCGCCACGTCGCCGGAGAGGTCGGCCACCGCGTCGGCGGCGACGAAGGAGGGCAGCATCTGGTACTCGGCCTGGACCAGGTCAGGGGGGTTTCCCGCCTTGGCCGCGGTCAGGAACTTGGCGGCCGCGTCGTCGCCGCCGGCCTGCTTGCTGACCGTGACCTGGATATCGGGGTTGGCGCTGTTCCAGGCCGCCGCGATCTTGTCCATGTTGGGAACCCATGTCCAGTAGGTGAGCTTGACCGGCCCTGCGGGGGCCGAGCTCTGCGCGACCGGGACGGCCGGCTCCTGGGCGGCGCCGGAACATCCGGCGGCCAGGGTGGCGGCGAGAGCCGCGGCCGCCACTGCGAGCCGGTTTCTCTGCATGCGTTCCTCCGTGTCAGGGATGCCGTGTCGGGGGGTGCTGTATCGGGGGCTGTGCCGGGGGTGCTGTATCGGGATGTCGCGCCGGGGCTCGGGGCCCGCCATGCGGACATGTCTGTGAACGTTCACAGACTGAAATCCGAGATGTCGCCCTGTCAATGCTCGTTACGCTCTTGTTAATCGCCTGCCCGCGCCGGTGTTCCCGTGGCGACTCTTCCCCGGGTGTCGGGTTTCGATTACTGTGCACGTTCACAGAGATGAGCCAAGGGGGAGCAGTTGCCTGGATATCCCGTCCTGCCGGAGGGCATCGCGTACGGAGGGGACTACAACCCCGAGCAGTGGCCGGAGGAGGTCTGGCACGAGGACGTCCGGTTGATGCGCGAGGCCGGGGTGAACCTGGTCAGCCTCGGCATCTTCGGCTGGAGCCTGCTGGAGCCGGAAGAAGGGGTCTACGACTTCGGCCGGCTGGATCGGATCATCGACCTGCTCGGCTCCTCGGGCATCAGGGTCGACCTCGCGACACCGACCTCCTCCCCGCCCACCTGGTTTCGGGCCGCCCACCCGGGCAGCCACCTGGTCGACCGTGCGGGCCATGTCATCGCCGGAGGCTCCCGGCACAGCTTCTGCCCCAGCTCCCCGGAGTACGCCGCCGCCTCGGAACGGATCGCCGGCCGGCTCGCCGCCCGCTATGCCGGGCACCGGGCGGTCGTCATGTGGCACGTCCACAACGAGTACGGCTGGGCGAACGCGCGCTGCTACTGCGAGACCTCGGCGGAGGCGTTCCGCGACTGGCTGCGCGAGCGGCACGGGGACGTGGCGGCGCTCAACGCGGCGTGGGGGACCACGTTCTGGGGGCTGACCTACGGCTCGTTCGACGAGGTGGAACCCCCGAGGCTCGCACCGGTCGGCCAGCTGACGGCCCTGCAGCTCGACTACGCGCGCTTCTCCGTCGACGCGCACATCGCCAACTTCCGCCGCGAGCGCGACGCCATCCGCCGCTTCAGCGACCTGCCGGTCACCACCAACTTCATGATCCCCAACTGTGAGCCGATGGACTACTGGCGGTGGGCGGGCGAGGTGGACGTCGTCTCCAACGACCACTACCTCGACGCCGGGCGGGCCGAGGGCCACATCGAGCTCGCCATGGCGGCGGACCTCACCCGCTCGGTGGCGGGCGGCCGGCCGTGGATGCTCATGGAGCACTCCACCGGCGCCGTCAACTGGCAGCCGCGCAACCTCGCCAAGCGGCCGGGGGAGATGCGGCGCAACAGCCTCGCCCACGTCGCCAGAGGATCGGACTCGGTGCTCTTCTTCCAGTGGCGTGCCTCCCGCTACGGCGCGGAGAAGTTCCACTCGGCGATGCTGCCGCACGCCGGGACCGACTCCGAGCTCTGGCGCGACGTGGTCGCCCTCGGCGCCGAGCTGCGCGAGCTGGCGCCGGTGCGCGGCTCCCGCATCGAGGCCGAGGTCGCGCTGGTGTGGGACTGGGAGTCGTACTGGGCGCTCGAACTGGAGTGGCGCCCCTCGGTGGACCTGAGGTTCCGCGAGCGGGTGGAGGCGTACTACGAGGCGCTCTGGCGCGAGCACGTCACCGTCGACTTCGTCCACCCGGCGGCCGACCTCTCGGCGTACCGAATGGTCGTCGTGCCGAGCTCCTACCTGCTCACCGAGGCCGCGGGCAAGAACCTGCACCGCCACGTGGAGGCCGGGGGTCACCTGGTCGTCTCCTGCTTCTCCGGGATCGTCGACGAGAACGACACGATCCACCCCGGTGCCTACCCCGGCGTGCTGCGCGACGTGCTCGGCCTGTCGGTGGAGGAGTTCCACCCGCTGCCGGAGAACGGCACGGTCGCCGTCGGCGACGACGGGCTGACCGGCCGGATCTGGTCCGAGCGGGTCCGCCTCGCCGGAGCGCGTACCGTGCGCGCCTTCACCGGCGGACCGGACGCGGGCCACCCCGCGGTGACCCGCCACGAGCTGGGAGCGGGCACCGCCTGGTACGTCGCCACGGCCCTCGACCCCCGGGTGGGCCAGGACACGGACGGAGACCTGCGCGCGATCCTCCGCGCGGTCCTCGACGCCGCGGGTGTGTCCCGCCCGCGCGGCCTGCCCGACACCCTCGAACTCCTGCGGCGGGGCCGCCACCTCTTCCTGGTCAACCACGGCGACGAGCCGGTCACCGTCCCGGGTGTGAGCGGGACCGGGGTTCTCGACGGCGCCGAGCACGCGGGTTCGGCGACGGTACCGGCCGGCGGCGTCACCGTCGTCGAGCTGGCACCGGACGCATGAGCTCCCCCGGTGCCGTGCCGGCCACCTGACCGCGGCACGTCACCGGGGGTCTTCGGGGGTTGTCCGCACCACTCCATCCCAGAGCGAGGACAGATGAAGAAGATCCTGGTGGCGCTGCTGCTCTGCGCCGCCGCAACGCTCACCCCCCTGGCGGCCCTGGCCGCCTCGACGGTCACCAACGGCGGCTTCGAGACGGGAAGCCCGACCTCCACGCCGACCGGCTGGAGCACCACCGTCGGCAGCGGTTCCGCCGCCGCCGACTTCACCGAGGCGGGCGGCCACGCCGGCTCCTACCGCCTGTCCCACTGGGCCTCCGGCGCGTACACCGTCGAGACCCACCAGACACTGACCGGCCTGACCTCCGGCACCTACACGCTCCGGGCCTGGGTCAGGTCGGGAGCCGCGAGCCAGAGCTGGATCGCGCTGCGGAACTGCGGTCCCGCCGAGAGGAGGACCTACCTGCCGGTCAGCTCGTCCGAATGGATCCAGATCGCGGTCACCCAGACCGTGACGGGCGGCCAGTGCACGGTGAGCCTCGGCTCCGCCGCCGCGGCGGGCGGCTGGGCCAACTTCGACGACGTCACCTTCGCCGCGGGGTCGGCGACGCTGGCGATCAAGGGCGCCGACACCTCCAGCCTGCCCAAGTCCGAGGCCCTCGGCGGGAAGTACTACAGCGCCACCGGCGCACAGGGTGACGCGCTGGCCATCATGCGCTCGGCCGGGCTCAACTACGTCCGGCTGAAGGTCTGGGTCAACGCGGCCGACGGCTACAACGACAAGGCGCACGTGCTGGCCCTGGCGCGGCGGATCAAGGCCCAGGGCATGGGGCTGCTGATCGACTTCCACTACTCCGACACCTGGGCCGACCCCGGCAAGCAGTACAAGCCCGCCGCGTGGGCGGGGTACACGCTCGCCCAGCTCAAGACCGCCGTCTACAACCACACCTATGACGTGCTGAACGCGCTGAAGGCGCAGGGCACGACCGCCGACATGGTCCAGGTCGGAAACGAGATCAACGACGGCATGCTCTGGGAGGAGGGCCGCAGCTCCAACTTCGGCAACCTCGCCCAGCTCCTCAACTCCGGCCACAGCGCGGTCAAGGCGGTCTCCGGCTCGACCAGGGTCGTGCTGCACGTGGCCGAGGGCGGCAACAACTCGCTCTTCCGCTGGTGGTTCGACAGCGCCGCCGCCAATGGCGTGAACTACGACGTGATCGGCGTCTCCTACTACTCCTACTGGCACGGCACGCTCGGCGCGCTGCAGACCAACCTCAACGACATCGCCTCCAGGTACGGCAAGCCGGTCCTGGTCGTCGAGACCGCCTACCCCTTCACCACGGGCAACGACGACGGCCTCACCAACATCATCACCGCGGCGACGCCGTACCCCGGCTACCCGGCCTCCGCCGCGGGCCAGTCGGCGATGCTGCGCGACGTGATGAGCGTGGTGCAGGCCGTGCCGAACGGCCGAGGGCTGGGCGTCGTCTACTGGGAACCCAGCTGGACCGCGGTGCGCGGCAACGGCTGGGACCCGGCCGACGCGTCCTCGGGCAACGGGTGGGAGAACCAGGCACTGTTCGACTTCTCCGACAGGGCGCTGCCCGCGCTCACCCAGTTCACCCACCAGTGATACGTACGGCTCCCGCGGGCATCGCCCG
>NZ_JBEXUE010000476.1:0-7597 GCF_040614275.1 Streptosporangium sp. NPDC006013 | reverse complement strand
GGCGGATGGGTACGACATCCCAGCAGCGATCAACTCTCCCGGCCGACCAGCGGGGGCACGATCTTTGCGCAGGACTCAAGGTCCAGTAGCTATGAGTGCTCACCCACTGGCGGCTGTCAGGCCCGAGTCTGCCGGAGTGACGGACTCGTTAAGAGTGATTAGTGGCTGAGAGTAATCGCCTTCACGCTCTGTGAGTGTTCGCGCACGCCTGGGCGACGGCCACCGCTGGGCCGGGGCTTGCATCATCGGGATGACGAGAGTCCCGGGCGTTGACTTTGTCGCAAGGAATGACGCATCCTATTGCTACAAAGCTTGCGACAAAAGAGGCGCTATGACCCGCGAACCGCTACCGGACACCGACCCGCCGACGCGCACGACCGATCTGCGCATGGCGGGCGAGTGGCTGGCCCGGCACGACCTGGCCGGCGCCCGCCCGACCCCGCTGCTGGCCAGCCGGCTGGCGGTCCGCAGCCGCGCCCGCCTGGCCACTTACGTCATCCTGGCCGCGCTGATCCTCGTGAGCGCCCTCGCCGCCACTTTCGCTTTCGGCGGCCTCCAGCCGCATCGCCCGCTGCCGCTGCTGGCCCTGGCCGCGGCGGTGGCCGGACTACTGCTGGCACAGTCCCTGCTCGACCGGTGGGTGCGACGCGTCGACCAGCGGGCGGGCGCGACGCTGTCGCGCCGGGCCGCCCATCCGATCCAGCCCGGCTGGCGGGCCGTGCTCGGCCGGCCGTACGCCATTTTCGCCGTCGCCGCGTTCGCCGGCGCGATCGTGCTGGCCGCAAGCGCCCTGGCCGTTCCCGACCCCACCGTGCGGCAGCTGGCCGTCGTCGTGCTGATCGGCCTGCTCGGCGCGACGGCCATCACCGCCATGCAGCTGCGCCACCTGCTCAGCTTCCCGGTCGTGGCGGAGGACGAGGAGTCGCTGACCGCCGACGTCATCATGCGCGTCGAAGACGCCCGCGAGCTCACCACGCCGAACGTGCAATGGTCGCTGCCGGTGGTGCTGTTCGGCACCGCGCCCGGCTGGTGGAATGCCGCCGCGGTCGCCTACCTGGTCCTGAGCCTGGCCGCGTGCGTCGCGCTCCATGCCAGGACGCCGTCGTGCGCGACGGTGGCCCAGCGGGCCATGAGCGTCCAATGATCGTCATCGATGCGGCCTCGCCGGTGCCGCCGTTCGAGCAGCTGCGGGCCCAGCTCGCCCGGCAGATTCAGGACCGCACGCTGGCCGTGGGCGCCCGGCTGCCGACCATCCGCCACCTGGCGGCCGACCTCGGCCTGGCCGTCAACACGGTCGGCCGGGCCTACCGGGAGCTGGAGGAGGCGGGGCTGATCGAGACGCGCGGGCGGGCGGGCTCGTTCGTGTCGGCCGCCGGCGAGGAAGGCCGGGAACGGGCCCGCCGGGCCGCCGCCGACTACGCCGCCGTGATCGCCAGCGTCGGCCTCGACGCGGCCGAAGCGCTCCGCATCGTGCAGGCGGCTCTGGCGGCCGGTGCGGCGGCACCGGCCTCGTCGTGACCGCGACCCGGCCGCGGGGATCACGGGAGTCCGGGGTCGGAACGGCGGATGGCGGCGAGTCCGCCGCGCTGGCCTGCTAGGGCGTGTGCGGAGTTTGGATCACTGGATCGGTCATTCCCGCCCCGGGAGGGTGTCGACTGCGGTAGACCGGTGGCGTGACGCGTGGTGACCTGACAGATGCCGAGTGGGAGTTGATCGAGCCGCACCTGCCGCTGGGGGCGTCCGGGCCGATCCCTGACCTGCGGAATTATTTCAACGCGGTGGTGTGGAGGTTCCGGACCGGTAGCCCCTGGCGGGACGTGCCCGAGAGCTACGGCTCCTGGTCGACGGTCTACGACCGGTTCCGTCTGTGGGCGCGCGGCGGGGTCTTTCAGGCACTCATGGAGGCGATGATCGCCGAGGCCTCGGTCCGCGGCGACGTCGATCTCGGCCTGGTCAGTGTGGACTCCACCGTTGCCCGCGCCCATCACCACGCGGCCGGGATGGTGGTCGACGCGGAGCTCCTGGAGGAGCTGGAGAAGGCCGTGGCGGAGGAAAAGGGGCTCCAAAAAGGGGCGAAACGACCCCGTAGGCGAGGTGCCCGAGGGGGGAGAGGACCCCGATCGGGAACAGCGCCGGATTCTGCGCCGACGCCGCCAGGCGCGGCTGAAGGCAGCCGGACTCGGCCGTTCCCGGGGCGGGTTGACCAGTAAGGTCCACCTCGCGACCGACCGTCGCTGTCGCCCCCCTGTCCATCATCCTCACGCCCGGGCAGGCCGCGGACAGCCCGCGCTTCATCCCGGTTCTGACCAAGATCAAGGTGCGCGGACCCGCCGGCCGTCCCCGGACCCGGCCGGACGCGGTCGCCGCAGACAAGGCGTACTCCTCCCGCGCCAACCGCGCCTACCTGCGCGGACGCAACATCAAGGCGGTGATCCCGGAGAAGTCCGACCAGGCCGCCAACCGCAAGAAGAGGGGCCGCTCGGGCGGCCGCCCGGTCAGCCACGACGCCACGCTCTACAAGGATCGCAACACCGTCGAGCGCGCTATCAACAAGTTCAAGGAGTGGCGAGGGCTGGCCACCCGCTATGACAAGACGCCCGAGAGCTACACCGCCGGACTCCATCTACGCGGATCCGTCGTCTGGCTTCGCAGCCTGCCGGCCCTCACATGATCCGAACTCCGCACACGCCCTAGGCACATGGGCTCCGGCCTCGCAGAACTGGTCATTTCTGTGAATCGCGAACTTTGCGATCCAAGGGATGGGCCGGGCATGAAGGTTGCTAAGACAGGTGGTGACCTTGGAGGCTCTCCTTAACGACGCGTACGACTCTTCCAGGAGTGCCCTGTGATCATCGAGGATCTGTCCGAGCCGGAACTCGCCCTCTGGGAGGCGTTTCCCACAGCGCGTCCTGTGGATCTTCCCGGCACCCCCGTTCGGGCTGCGATCATCGCCAGGATGTTGCTCGGCGCCCGGGAACGCCTTGCAGGGCAGACGCCCGGCATGCACCTGTCCGGCGCCCGGATCGTGGGCCGATTGGACCTGTCGTACGCCGAGGTACAACACCCTCTGATCTTGACCAAGTGCGAGTTCGAGGAAACGCCGGTCTTCACCGGAGCCCGCACCGGCCTGGTGGACCTCGCGGCCTCCCGGGCACCCGGACTGCAGGCCGTAGACGCTGTGATCGGCGGGGCATTGCGCCTGGAAGGCTGCGAGATGGCCGGCCCGATCCAGCTCGCCGGGGCCCACGTGTCCGGGACACTGAATCTCAGCGGCGCAGCGATCCACGCACTTCAGGCCGTCCATGCCGACGGCCTGATTGTCGACCGCGATCTTCTGTGCGCGAACGCCGTCATCGACGGTGAGTTACGCGTTGTTGGCGCCAGGATCGGCGGGACGATGACCCTCGATGGCGCACGGGTCGGGCGGTCAGGCGGCTTCAGCCTCACCGCCGAGGGGGTCGTCATCGACGGCGGGTTGTCGTGTGCCCGCGGTTTCCGCTCCTGGGGGGAGCTGAGCGTGCAGGACGCCCGGATAGGGCGCCGGTGCGTCTTCAGCGGAGCCCAGCTGTCCAACCCGGACGGCATCGCCCTGAACGCGGAGAGACTCAGTGTCGAGGGCGGGCTGCGCATCGATGACGGCTTCTCGACCGAAGGTGAAGTCCTTCTGCGCGGAGCCCGCGTGGCTGGTTCGCTCCGTTTCGCGCAGGCGAGCCTCGCCAATCCGGGAAGACGCGCGCTGAACGCGCCGCTGATGGAGATCGGCAGCGGACTGCGGCTCACACCAGGTTTTGTGGCGAACGGAGAGGTCTTTCTGGACTCCACCCAGGTCCGCGGATCGGTCAACCTCGACGGCGGGACGTTGTCCAACCCGGGGGCGACGGCGCTTTCCCTGCGTCGGCTGGGGGTCACCGGCAGGCTCAGCTGCAGCGAAGGCTTCCGTGCCGACGGGGAGATCGTGCTCATCAACGCCCGAATCGAGGGCAGCTTGGAGTTTCACGGTGCCGCCCTCAGTAATCCCGGCGGGCGGGTTCTGTCCCTGTGGGAGGTGATCGCGGGCGGGGGCATCGACTGCTGCGAAGGCTTCGCGGCCACGGGAGACGTCTCGATCAGGAACTCCCGGATCGCCGCCACACTGTGCCTTGCGGAGACCACCATCGACGGTGACCTTCACCTTCGTGGTGTAGAAGCGGCTTCGCTGAAGATCGGGCCCCAGACGGAACTGCTGCGGGCCGTCGACCTTCGCCACAGTCGGGTCGGCGTGCTCGATGATGCTCCCAGCCGGTGGCCTGCTCACGTCCTGATGAACGGCTTCACCTATGACAGCCTGGAGGCTCCCCTGCCTGTCCAGGAGCGACTTGACTGGCTGGCCAGGGAGGCCTACCAACCTCAACCCTATGAGCAGTTGGCCGCCGTCTACCGCCGGCAGGGCCACGATGAGGCTGCTCGGGACGTGCTGCTGGCCAAACAGCGTCGCCGCCGGTCGGGGCGGCGGCTCGGGGCGCGACTGTGGGGATATGTGCAGGACTGGACCGTCGGGTACGGCTACCGACCCTTCCGCGCTGCGCTCTGGCTCGCAGCCCTTCTCCTTATCGGCACGGTCGTTTTCACCGCCCACCAGCCACCGGCCTTCAAGCCAGGCGAGGCTCCCCCCTTCAACGCCTTCCTCTACACCCTGGACCTGCTCCTTCCGATCATCAGCTTCGGACAGGAGAGCGCCTTCGGCCCGCGCGGCGCACAACAGTGGCTCGCCGCGGCGATGATCACTGCAGGGTGGATCCTCGCAACGACCATCCTGGCAGGCCTCACTCGCGCACTCTCCCGCCAATAACGCGACCAGAAGCGGCCACCTTGACGCCCTCTCAGCAGCCACTGACAGGGTGATCACCTAGAAGCTGGGGCCACGGTCAGCAGAGCACCCTCGTCTCCGTCGTCACCCAGAGTTACTTTGCCCCGGGTGACGCGGACCCGAGTGGGAGGCCGGGAAGCAGGCGATCACGGCGGGATGAGATACAGGCCCGGCTCAATTTTCACTGCTCGCGGCCGACGTCGGCCGTTCCCCGGCCGGTGGGCAAGGCCTGTCGGTAACGAAGCTGTCAGTGCGCCACGAGGCGCTGTTTGTCCGTTATGGAGGTGAGAGACCGCCATCGCTTCGCCGTCGTAGCGGCGGGGTGGAAGTAGGAGGCAGCCTGAGCCGGGAGTCGTCGGGGAAGGTGGGAGCAGCCTCGACGAAGTCGGGACGGTCCAGCACGACCGGATGGGCCGGGCCTGGTGAACGAGACGGGAAGGTATACGCGAGGAACCGGTGTCTGTACGCCTCTTGATTCGTTGCCGGCTCCAACCCGGTGGATATGGGCTGGTCGGCGGCGCGCATCCGCCCCTCATCACGGGCGGGGAACTCCTGGTCGGGTATTGGCAGCCTGGGCTGGGAGGCCGCGGTGAAGGACTACGGCGTAGCCGTGGCGAGGCCGCAGGGGCAGAGCCGGGTGCCTAGCCCGTTGAGCGGACAGCAGTGAACGGGGGAACCATCCGCGTGCGTTCCACGCCCGTCCTCAGCCGGAGGTCATGTGGGTGGATAGGCGCGACGTCGGCCGAAGGCGCGGATGGGGCGGAGCCGTCGTAGTACTCGGAGTCGGGGAGAGCCCGGCACGTGGGGAAGGGCGGCAGCGTGCCAGTCAAGGAGAAGAGTGCAATGTCCGAAGACGCACCGGTGAATACCGGTGCCGTGCGGTGGCCGGATTCCGATTCGGCCTGGAGTGCGGTACGGAGGATGCAGATCAAGGTGCACCGTTGGGCGGGAGAGGATTCCTCCCGCCGGTTCGGTGACCTGTTCAACCTCGTCTACGACCCGGCGTTTCTGGTGCATGCGTGGGAACGCGTCGCATCCAACGTCGGGGCGAGGACTCCGGGGATCGACCGGGCCACGGTGGCCCGGATCGAGACTTGGATCGGGGTCGAGGCGTTCCTGGGCCGGATCCGGGACTCGCTGAAGTCGGGCGAGTTCGAACCGGTCGAAGCGCGGCAGATGATGATCCCCAAGGCCGGCGGGAAGCTCCGCAAGCTCGGGATCCCCACGGTCGCCGACCGGGTGGTCCAGGCCAGCCTCAAAGCCGTGCTGGAACCCATCTTCGAGGCGGATTTCCTGCCGTGCTCGTATGGGTTCCGCCCGAATCGGCGAGCGCTCTGTCGGCGCTGGATGAGCACTTCGACCGGCAATGGCGCGAGGAGATGGGAACCGATAAGCGACGGGCCAGGCGCAGGAAGAAGGGCCTGGGTAACTGGCGGCTCGTCCGCTACGCGGACGACTTCGTCGTGATGGTGTTCGGGGAACGACACCACGCCGAGGCACTGCGCCAGGAGGTAGCAGACGTCCTGGCCCCGATGGGGTTGCGTCTGTCGCCGGAGAAGACCCGTGTGGTCCACATCGACGAGGGCTTTGACTTCCTCGGATTCAACATCCGCAGGCAGCGGAAACGAGGAACGAACAAGCACTACGTCTACACCAAGCCGTCCAGGAAGGCCATTCAGGCGATCAAGGACAAGGTGAAGACGAAGACGAGCAGGTCAATCCAGCACATGAGCTTGGCGGAGATACTCGCCAGCCTCAACAGGATGCTGCGGGGATGGGCGAACTACTTCAGACACGGAGTATCAAAGAAGATCTTCAACGCGGTCGGCAACCACGTGTGGCATTGCGTCACGAAATGGATCTTCCATAAGTACTCCCGGATTGGCTGGCAACAGCTACGCCGCTGGTTCTGCCAACCGGGAACCTGGAAACTCGCCCACGGGGGAGTCACGTTCACGGGTGCGGCCAGCGTCTCTGTGATCCGCTACCGCTATCGCGGCAGCAAGATCCCGCCTCCCCGGGCACCGAGCCCGGCAGCCATCACCAACAGCTGACCTGCGGGCAAGGCACGTGGAGCGCCCGGTGCGTGGAGACACGCACGCCGGGTGCGGCGGGCGGGCCGGGGAAACGGACTGATCGCAAGGTCAGTACCGCGCCCCGGTCCGACCCAACCCAGGTACACGGGAAGGCCCTGGTCCAGGTCAGGCTCTCACCGGAGGTATCTGAGGTACGTGATCCGGCTAAGCGGTGCCGGCACGTAGGAAGAGCTTGCCCACGTCGCGAAGGTGCTGGCGGAACTCAGGGGGATGGATGACGTCGAATTCCGCGCCGACCGCGGCAAGGATGAGCACTGGCCAGTCGAAGGCGTCCACTTGCAGCCGCAGATGGCAGGAGTGGTCGTCGACGGGCTCGCACCGGCCGCCGGTGACGGCGACGACCGGTTCGACGGCGCTGGCCGGTGTGTGGATGAGGATGGTGATGTCGTGTCGGGTGGGTCGGGAGCCGAGCCGGTCGGCGATGAAGGCGGCGGCGTCGGCGGCGGGCAGGTCGCGTGGGCGGAAGCGCGCTCCGGTGGCGGCCGGGCCGGTGAGCCGGTCGAGGCGGAAGACGCGCCAGTCGGCGCGGTCGAGGTCCCAGGCGAGCAGGTACCAGCGGCGCCCGAGTGAGACCAGCCGGTGCGGCTCGACCTGCCGGGTGGCCGGCTCGCCGGATGGGGTGGCGTAGGTGAAGGTGAGTCGTTCGTCGTCGCGG
>NZ_JBEXUE010000475.1:0-7692 GCF_040614275.1 Streptosporangium sp. NPDC006013 | reverse complement strand
CTTCGCCGCGTGACGTCGTTGACGATGGCCGGCCTGGTCAGGGATGGTGGCCGACCGCCGCGTGGTGTCCTGTGAAGATCATCGGCGGCCGGGGCCGGCACCACCCGTCGGGTGAACAGACCGGAGGGCCGGATCGCGAGCTGGTCCTCGCCGCTGCCGCCCGCGAGGACGCTCGCCAGGCGCCGCGCCGCGCGCTGGTCGAGCGTCCCGGGCAGATCGACCAGGCCGCCCCACCGCCGCGGGTGCTCCAGCGCGGCCGTCCAGCCCACGCCGTGGACCTGCGCCTGGACGGGGTTGGTCACCGGATCCGACCGGCCGGTGGAGACCGCACCACGGGTGAGGCACCACAGCGGCGCGTCGATGTCCGCGTCGCCCAGGGCCTGCACGAGCGCGACGGTCAGCGCCAGACCGGTGGCCAGCTCCGGGTATCGATCGGTGGGCTGTTCGGCCAGGGCCAGCAGGGACACCACGCCGGAGACGTGCTCCCCCTCGTCGAGCGAGGCGTCCACCCCGGTGCCCGGCGCCCCGGCATCGCCCGGCGCACCGGCCGGCACGCCGGTCAGCACGCGCGCCAGCAGAACGCGGTCTGTGCACGACTCGTCGAGCACGACCCTGCGGACCCGCGCGCCGTGCGCGGTCAGCGCGTCGGCGACGTCATCGCCCGTGAGGCCCTCTGTGGTGACGAGCAGCCACGTGCCCGACAGGGGGGTGGAGGCGAGGCCGGTCATCGGCCGCCACGCGACGCGGTAGCGCCAGGAGTCCACGGTGGACCGGGCCCGTTGCCGGCGACGCCAAGAGGACAGCGCGGGTACCACCGCGGCCAGTGCCCCCGTGCCCACGTCCAGTCCCGAAGCCAGCGAGTCGAGATCCTCCCGCTCCACCGCCGCCCAGAACCGCTCGTCCGCCGGGTCCGCCGCGCCGGTCGTCCGCGCCTCGGCGCGCCGTATCCAGAACCGCTCCCGCTGGAAGGCGTACGTCGGCAGCTCCACCCGGCGGGTGCCCGTGCCGTCGAAGGCCGCTCGCCAGTCGATCGGCACGCCGCGCACGAACACCTCCGCCAGGGAGGTCAGGAAGCGCTCCGCGCCGCCCTGGTCGCGGCGCAGAGTCCCGGCGACCACCGTGCCCGCCGTGGTCCCACCCGCCTCCTCGGCCGTCTCCTGGATCGCGCCGGTCAGCACCGGGTGCGGACTGACCTCGATGAACGCCCGGTACCCAGTGGCCAGCAGGCACCGCACCGCGGGTTCGAACCGGACGGCCCGCCGCAGGTTGCGGTACCAGTAGTCCGCGTCCAGCTCCGTGCCGTCCAGCCAGTCCCCGGTCACCGTGGACAGGAACGGCACCTCGGCCCGCTGCGGCCGGATCGCCGACAGGGCCTGCGGCAGCTCCTCCTGGAGCCGCTCGACATGGGCCGAGTGCGACGCGTAGTCGACCGCGACCCGCCGGGCCCGCAGGCCCTCCTCGGTCAACCGCCGCAACAGCTCATCGAGCGCGTCGGGGTCGCCGCACACCACGACCGAACGCGGCCCGTTGACCGCCGCGATCGAGATCCGCTCGCCCCAGGGGCGCAGCCTCTCCTCGATGTCCGGCACCGGGAGCGAGACCGACATCATCCCTCCGGCGCCGGCCAGCCGCCGCGCGATGGCCTGGCTGCGCACCGCCACCACCTGCGCGGCGTCGTCCAGAGACAGCGCGCCCGCCACGCAGGCGGCGGCGATCTCACCCTGGGAGTGCCCGATCACCGCGTCGGGCTCCACCCCGTGCGCACGCCACATCGCCGCCAGCGAGACCATCACCGCGAACGACACCGGCTGCACGACATCCACCCGGTCCAGCGACGGCGCGCCCTCCACCTGGCGCAGCACATCGATCAGCGACCAGTCGACATACCGGCTCAAGGCCAGGCCGCACTCGGCGACACGCTCGGCGAACACGGGGGACTGCTCCAGCAGCAGGGCGCCCATACCGGCCCACTGCGCGCCCTGCCCCGGGAACACGAAGACCGTCTTGCCCTCGACGTCCGCCACTCCCTGGGTCGCGCCCGGCGCGGACTCGCCCGCGGCCACCGCCCGCACCGCGGCGGAGAGCGCGTCGCGGTCACCGCCCACCACGACCGCGCGGTGCTCGAACGCCGACCTCGACGTCACCAGCGAGAGGCCCACGGCGGCCGGATCGGGCTCACCGAGGTCGGCCACGTGCGAGGCCAGCCGCCGCGCCTGTGCGCGCAGTGCCTCCGCCGTCCTGCCCGACACCACCCACGGCACCGCACCGGGAACGTGATCACGATCGGAAGCGGCGGCATCGGCGTTGGGACCTGCGAGCACGACGTCGCCGGCCGGTTCCTCCGCGTCCGGCGCCTGTTCGAGGATCGCGTGGGCGTTCGTGCCGCTGATCCCGAAGGAGGACACCGCGGCCCGGCGCGGCCGTCCGGTCTCCGGCCACGGCATGGCCTCGGTCAGCGGCTCGACCGCGCCCGCCATCCAGTCCACGTGGGACGACGGCGTGCCCACGTGCAACGTCTTGGGCAGCACCCCGTGCCGCATCGCCATGACCATCTTGATCACGCTGGCCACGCCCGCCGCGGACTGGGTGTGGCCGATGTTCGACTTGACCGACCCGAGCAGGAGCGGGCGCTCCCGGCCCTGCCCGTACGTGGCGAGGAGGGCTTGGACCTCGATGGGGTCGCCCAGGCCCGTACCCGTGCCGTGCGCGTCGATCGCGTCGACCTCGGCCGGGGACAGCCGCGCGCCTACCAGGGCCTTCCGGATCACCCGCTGCTGGGAGGGGCCGTTGGGCGCGGTCAGCCCGTTGGACGCGCCGTCCTGGTTCACCGCCGAACCGCGCACCACCGCAAGGATCGGGTGGCCGTTGCGCCGCGCGTCGGACAGCCGCTCCACCAGGAGCAGGCCGGCCCCTTCCGCCAGGCTCATCCCGTCGGCCGCGTCGGAGAACGCCTTGCACCGGCCGTCGGCGGCCAGGGCCCGCTGGCGGCTGAACGCCACGAAGGCGGCCGGGGTGGTCATCACCGTCACGCCGCCCGCCAGGGCGAGCGAGCTCTCGCCGTTACGCAGCGACTGGCAGGCCAGGTGCAGCGCCACCAGCGACGACGAGCAGGCCGTGTCGACCGTGACCGCGGGCCCTTCCAGGCCGAGTACGTACGACACCCGGCCGGACAGCACGCTCGGGATGGTGCCGGTGACCTGGTGTCCCTCGGCGTCGGCGGCGTCCGAGCCGTACTCCTGGTAGCTGGAGCCGATGAACGTGCCGGTCGAGTGGCCGCGCAGCGCGAAGGGATCGATCCCGGCCCGCTCGATGGCCTCCCACGCGGTCTCCAGCAGCAGCCGCTGCTGCGGGTCCATGGTCAGCGCCTCGCGCGGTGAGATCCCGAAGAACCCGGGGTCGAAGTCGCCGGCGTCGTGCAGGAACCCCCCTTCGACCGAGTACGTCGTGCCGGAGTGATCGGGGTCGGGGTCGTAGAGCCCCTCCGCGTCCCAGCCCCGGTCGGCGGGGAATCCGGAGATCGCGTCGACCCCGTCGGTCACCAGTTCCCACAGTTGTTCGGGAGAGCCGACGCCGCCGGGGAACCGGCAGGCCATCCCGATGATCGCGATCGGTTCGTCGGCGTGGGCGGCGACCGGGGCTCCGGCGTCCGCGCCCACCTCGCCCACCGAGCCCACGACCTGCGACCGCAGGAACTCCACCAGTGCGGCCGGGTTCGGGTGATCGAACACCAGCGTGCTCGGCAACGCCAGGCCGGTCACCGCGACCAGCCGCTTTCTCAGCTCCACCGCGGTCAGCGAGTCGAAACCCAGCTCGCGGAAGGCACGCCGCTCGGAGACCACCTCGGCTGAGGCGTGCCGCAGCACGGCCGCCACCTCGGTGCGCACCAGATCCAGCAGCCTGCGCCGCTGCTCCTTCTCGGTCAGGTGCCGCAGCCGCGCGACGAATTCCGGGTCGCCGGAGGCCCCTGCCCCGTTCTCGCTCTCGCGTTGTGCCCTGACCTCCGCGAGCTCGCCGAACAGGTGGCTGGGCCGGGCCGAGGTGAAGATCGGATAGAACCGGTCCCAGTCGACGTCGGCGACCGTCACCACCGCGTCCCGGCCGCCGGCCGCCCGGCTCAGCTCGCCGATGGCGAGATCGGGCGGCAGGAAGGCCAGCCCGCGCCTGAGCAGGTAGTCGGCCATGTCCTCCGTCGCGGCCATGCCGGCTTCGGCCCACGCGCCCCAGGCCACCGACGTCGTGGCGAGACCGCGCGCACGCCGGTGCTCGGCCAGCGCGTCGAGGTAGGCGTTGGCCGCCGCGTAGGCGCCCTGCCCCGCGCTGCCCCACACCCCGGCGATCGAGGAGAACAGCACGAAGAAGTCGAGCTCGCGATCTCCGAGCAGGCCGTCCAGGTTGGCGGCGCCGGCCACCTTCGCCGTCATCACCTCGGCGAGGGTGGCGGCGTCCGCCTGCTCAAGGGGCGCGACGGCCTCCCCCACCCCGGCCGCGTGGACGACCCCGGTGAGCGGGTGCTCGGCCGGGATCGTGGCCAGCACGGCGGCCAGCGCGTCGCGATCGGCCACGTCGCAGGCGACGACGCTCACCTCGGCCCCCAGCGCGAGCAGCTCGTCGCGCAACTCCGCCGCCCCGGGGGCGTCCATGCCGCGCCGGCTGGTCAGCACCAGGTGCGTGACGCCGCCGCGTACCAGCCATCGCGCGGTGGCCGCGCCCAGGGCGCCGGTCCCACCGGTGATCAGCACCGTCCCGCCGGAACTCAACGCGGTACCGCCGCCGACCGGATCGGACGCGGCCGGGTGACGCCGCAGCCGCCGGCCGAACACGCCCGACGCCCGGACCGCCACCTGGTCCTCGCCGTCCAGGCCCGCCAGCACGCTCGCCAGCCCCTGGGCGGCACGCCCGTCGACGACCTCGGGCAGGTCGACCAGGCCGCCCCACCGCTTCGAATGCTCCAGGGCGGCGACCCGGCCCATACCCCATACCTGCGCCTGGACCGGACGTGTCACCCGGTCGCCGGGAGCCGCGGACACCGCGCCACGGGTGACGCACCACAGCGGCGCGTCGATCTCCGCGTCGCCGAGCGCCCGCAGAAGCGCGACCGTGAGCACGAGACCGCTCGGTACCGCCCCGCCGTCCGCGACGGGCGCCTCCGTCAGTGCGAGCATCGACATCACACCGGAGATCTCGTCCAGCTCCCGGAGCCGGGCCGCGAGCGACGTACGGTCGGCGTCCGTCCCCTCCAGCACGAGCCGCTCCACTCGCGCCCCGTGACCGTCCAGCGCGGCGACCACGTCGCCGTCCGGAATCCCGTCGGCGGTCACCACCAGCCAGGTGCCCTCCAGCATGGTGAGAGGGGGCGTACGGCGGGGCTTCCACTCCACCCGGTAGCGCCAGGAGTCGAGCACCGACGCCTCGCTCCGGCTCCGTCGCCACGACGACAGGGCCGGGAGCAGGGTGTCCAGCGAGGAGGAGTGCTCGTCGCGCAGGCCAAGGATCGCGGCCACGTCCCCGGCGTCGCCGCGCCCGACCGCGTCCCAGAGCCGCGCGTCCGCCGGATCGGCGACCGCGTCGTTCACGGCCGACGGCGGCTCCGGCCAGAACGACTCGTGCTGGAACGCGTACGTCGGCAGGTCCACCCGGCGGGCCCCGCGGAGCAGGGTCGGCCAGTCGACGCGTACGCCGTTCACATGCAGCTCGGCCAGCGCGGTCATGAGGGCGGTGCTCTCGTCGCGGTCGCCGCGCAGCACGGGCAGCAGCAGCGCATCCGCCTCCGCGGGAAGGGCGTCCTGGGCCATCGCGGTCAGCACGCCGTCCGGCCCGATCTCCAGGAACGCGGTCACGCCCGCCCCGTGCAGCTCCCGCACGCCGTCGCAGAACCGGACCGTCTCCCGCACGTGCCGCACCCAGTAGGCCGGTGAGCACAGTTCGTCCGTGGCGAACCCGCCGGTCACGTTGGAGATCACCGGGATCCGCGGGGGTGCGTACGACACCGTCTCGGCGACCGCCTGGAACTCCGCGAGCATCGGCTCCATCAGCGGAGAGTGGAACGCGTGCGACACCCGCAGCCGCTTGGTCCTGCGCTCCCGGGCGGCCCACCCGGCGGCGACCTCCAGCACCGCGGCCTCGACCCCGGCGATCACCACCGATGCCGGGCCGTTGACCGCCGCGACGGACACCTCGCCCTCGCGCCCGGCCAGCGACTCCAGGATCTCCTCCTCACCGGCCTGGATCGCCACCATCGCACCGCCGGCCGGGAGCGCCTGCATCAACCGGCCCCGCGCGGCCACCAGCGCGCAGGCGTCCTCCAGCGTCAGCACCCCGGCGACGTGCGCCGCGGTGAGCTCCCCGATCGAGTGCCCCGCCAGCGCGGCAGGGCGCACGCCCCACGACTCCACCAGCCGGTACAGCGCGACCTCCAGGGCGAACAGCGCCGGCTGCGTGTACTCCGTACGGTCGAGCAGCTCCGCGTCGAAGAACAGTGCCTCCCGCAGCGGACGGTCCAGGTAGGAGGCCATCTGGGGGGCCAGCGCCGCGAGCACGCCTTCAAGGGCCTCGGCGAACACCGGGAACCGCTCGTAGGTCTCCAGGCCCATGCCCACGCGCTGAGCACCCTGGCCGGTGAACAGGAACGCCGGTTTCTGGTCGTACCCGGCCTGGCCGCGTACGACTCCCGGCGCGGCCCGGCCGCCGGCCAGCGCGCGCAACCCGGCCAGCGCTCCGGCATGGTCCTCGGCCAGCACGGCGGCCCGGTGCTCGAAGGGGGAACGGGTGGTCACCAGCGAGAACGCGACATCGGCCGGCCTCGTCTCGGGACGGCCCTCCAGGTGGGACAGCAGCCGCGCGGCCTGCTCCCGCACCGCCTGCTCGGTCCTGCCCGAGATCGGCAGCGGCAGCGGCAGGCCCGCCATCGGCGGCCTGTCAGCCGAGGGTGTCGCCCCCTCGGCCGACGGAGCCCGCTCGACGGTGTCCTGTTCGATGATGAGGTGAGCGTTGGTGCCGCTGAAGCCGAACGACGACACGGCGGCCCGGCGCGGGTGGCCCGTCTCCGGCCACTCCCGTGCCTCGGTCAGCAGCTCCACCGCGCCCGCGGTCCAGTCCACGTGCGAGGACGGCGCGTCGACGTGCAGGGTCTTGGGCACGATGCCGTGCCGCATGCCCATGATCATCTTGATCACGCCCGCGACACCCGCCGCCGCCTGCGTGTGGCCGATGTTCGACTTGATCGACCCGAGCAGCAGCGGGCGGTCCTTGGGCCGGTCCTGGCCGTAGGCGGCCAGCAGCGCCTGCGCCTCGATCGGATCACCCAGGGTGGTCCCGGTCCCGTGCCCCTCCACCACGTCCACCTCGGCCGGGGACAGACCCGCTCCGGCCAGCGCCTGGCGGATCACCCTCCGCTGGGAGGGGCCGTTCGGCGCGGTCAGCCCGTTGGACGCACCGTCCTGGTTGATCGCCGAGCCCCGCAGCACCGCCAGCACGTCGTGACCGTTGCGCCGGGCGTCCGACAGGCGCTCCAGCACCAGCACCCCGACGCCCTCGGCCCAGCTCACACCGTCCGCGCCGTCCGCGAACGACTTGCACCGCCCGTCCGCGGACAGCCCCCGCTGCCGGGAGAACTCCACGAACGGTCCGGGTGTGGCCATCACGGTCACACCGCCGGCCAGCGCGAGCGTGCATTCCCCCGAGACCAGTGCCTGT
>NZ_JBEXUE010000474.1:0-7710 GCF_040614275.1 Streptosporangium sp. NPDC006013 | reverse complement strand
GATGAAGAACTGCCTCATGATGAAGGTGGCCAGCACGCTGGGCGCGCCGAGGATCGGCACCAGGATCAGCGGCCAGTGCCCCGGAAGGCCACCCTGAGCCCCCTTCAGGGGCCTCCGCGGGCACCTCCGGTCAGGCGGGGGCGCGGCTTCAGACGTCGTCGGTGGTGAAGTGCTTGAGGCTGCTCCACTTGAGCCATTCCCGCCAGCTCTCCTGCCAGTGCCCCCAGCCGTTGGTGGGCTCCAGGACGCGGGGCGAGCCGGTGATGATGATCGGGTCCCCGATCAGGGTGTTGTCGAGGAACCACTTGGCGTTGCTCGGGCTGACGTTGACACAGCCGTGGCTGACGTTGGAGTAGCCCTGGGAGCCGACCGACCAGGGGGCGCTGTGGATGTACTCGCCGCTGTTGGAGATGCGGACCGTGTCGTAGACGGTCAGCTGGTAGTAGCCGGCCGAGCCGGGCCCGATGCCCGGAGAGGTCATCACCGTGACGTTCTCCCTGGACATCGCCAGGTGCACGCCGCTGGTCGTGTGGTACTTCCAGACGCCGCCCTGGCCCGCGCTCATCGGGATCTCCCTGACGATTTTGCCGTTGCGCCGCACCGTGAGGTGGTGGGAGGGAATGCTGCCCCGGGTGATCTGCGCGCGGCCGACCTTGAAGTTGACCGTCCGGTTCGCCGCGCCGTACAGGCCGGCGCCGCCACGCACCCCGGCCAGCCGGGCCTCGACCCTGACCTTGGTGCCCGAGGGCCAGAAGTTCTTCGGGCGGAAGTGCACGTTGCGGTCGTCGAACCAGTGCCACGCCCCCAGGACCGGCCTGGAGGTACGGACGAACAGGTTGCGCTCGACGGAGACGCGGTCGGTGACGGGGTGGTCGAAGGTGATCATCACCGGCATGCCGACGCCGACGGTCAGACCGGTCATGTCCCGGTCCGGCATGAAGCTCTCGATCGCGAAGGTCTCGCGGCCCTTCACCGTGGAGAAGGACGAGGTCGTCTGGGTGACGGCGCCCGCCGGATTGACCGCCGTCACCGAGACCTCGTAGGAGGCTCCTGGAGCCGCCGTACCACGACTGCGCCACTGTGTGCCGTCGGCGCTGAGAACGCCCGGCAGAGAGCCTTTGGCGCCCTTCACGGCCCTGACGGTGACCGACTTCAGAGTGCCGCCCTGCGCCGCGACCAGGACCGGAGTGTCCGTCGGCACTCCCCTGGCCCCCTTGAACGGTGCCACGGTGACCACGGCGGCGGCGGACTCCGCCTGCTGGGACGCCTGCGGCGTCTGATCCTCGCGTACGGCGGTGCTTGTCGAGCAGGAGGTCGTCACCAGCACGAGGGCCAGCAGTCCCGCTCCCTGGCTCGAACCACGGATCGCGTGCCCCACATGAACTCCCCTGTCCCGGACTGAACCACTGATTCAGTTATTACCCGGAGTAAGCGGTCCACCACATAAGACATCCACCCTGAGCCCCAAATAAACGCCAAAAAGCGGGCCACGGAAGTTTTTCCGTGGCCCGCTTTTCGCGGTGGGACGCGGGGTCAGTGCGAGAAGTTGCCCCGGTAGTACTCGAAAACGAAACCGATCATGCTCATGATGATCGCGAACACGCCGATCAGGAACAGCCACCAGCCGATGACCAGGCCGACCCCGGCGAGCGAGACGGCCAGGCAGACGAAGAGCGGCCACCAGCTGTGCGGGCTGAAGAAGCCGAGCTCTCCGGCACCGTCGCTGATCTCGCCCTGCTTGTCGTCCTCCGGCTGATCGCCGATGCGGCGGGCCGTGTACATCAGGTAGTAGCCGATCATGAGCGCGAAGCCCACCGAGATGGCCATCGCCGTCGTGCCGACCGGCTCCCTCGACCAGTACCAGTAGACGACGTCCACGGCGGCGAAGAAGACGCCGCAGAGGATGAACAACCAGCCCTGGACCTTCATCGGACCTCCTCCAGCTCACGGGGGGCCGGGGTGTGCGGGTACTTGAGGTCGAACGCCGGGCGCTCGGACCGGATGCGAGGCAGCGAGATGAAGTTGTGCCTCGGCGGCGGGCAGGACGTCGCCCATTCGAGGGAGTTGCCGTAGCCCCACGGGTCGTCCACGGTGACCTGCGGCGCGGTCTTGTGGGTCTTCCACACGTTGTAGAGGAACGGCAGTGTGGAGGCGCCCAGCAGGAACGCGCCCACCGAGGAGACCATGTTGAGGTCGGTGAACCCGTCGATCGGGCTGTAGTCGGCGTAGCGGCGCGGGAAGCCCTGCGCGCCCAGCCAGTGCTGGACCAGGAAGGTCGCGTGGAAACCGACGAACAGCGTCCAGAAGTGGATCTTGCCCAGCCTGTCGTTCAGCATCTTGCCGGTGAACTTGGGCCACCAGAAGTAGAAGCCGGCGAACATCGCGAACACCACGGTGCCGAACACCACGTAGTGGAAGTGCGCCACCACGAAGTAGGAGTCGGACACCTGGAAGTCCAGCGGCGGGGAGGCCAGGATGACACCGGTCAGACCGCCGAACAGGAAGGTCACCAGGAAGCCGATCGAGAACAGCATCGGCGACTCGAACGACAGGTGGCCGCGCCACATGGTGCCGATCCAGTTGAAGAACTTCACCCCGGTGGGCACCGCGATGAGGAACGTCATGAAGGAGAAGAACGGCAGCAGCACCTGGCCGGTGGCGAACATGTGGTGCGCCCACACCGTGATCGACAGACCCGCGATGGCGATGGTCGCGCCCACCAGGCCGATGTAGCCGAACAGCGGCTTGCGGCTGAAGACGGGCAGGATCTCGGTCACGATGCCGAAGAACGGCAGCGCGATGATGTAGACCTCGGGATGGCCGAAGAACCAGAACAGGTGCTGCCAGAGCAGCGCCCCGCCGGTGGCGGGGTCGAAGATGTGCGTGCCGAGCTTGCGGTCGGACTCCAGCGCCAGCAGCGCGGCGGCCAGCACCGGGAAGGCCATCAGCACCAGGATCGAGGTGAGCAGCACGTTCCAGGTGAACATCGGCAGACGGAACATGGTCATGCCGGGCGCGCGCATGCACACGATCGTGGTGATGAAGTTCACAGAACCGAGGATCGTGCCCAGACCGCTGATGGTCAGGCCGACGATCCACAGGTCGCCGCCGATGCCCGGGGAGCTGATCGCGTTCGACAGCGGGGTGTAGGCGAACCAGCCGAAGCTGGCCGCGCCGCCCGGGGTGAGGAAGCCCGACAGGGCGATGGTGCTGCCGAAGGTGAAGAGCCAGTAGCTGACCATGTTCAGCCGCGGGAAGGCGACGTCGGGCGCGCCGATCTGCAGCGGCATGAGCTCGTTGGCGAACCCGGCGAACAGCGGGGTCGCGAACATCAGCAGCATGACGGTGCCGTGCATGGTGAACAGCTGGTTGAACTGCTCGTTCGTGGTCAGCTGGAGACCCGGCTGGGCCAGCTCCGCCCGCATGATCAGCGCCATGACGCCGCCGATCAGGAAGAAGACGAACGAGGTGATCAGGTAGAGATGTCCGATGATCTTGTGATCGGTGGACGTCGCCCACTTGACGACGACCGAGCCCTTGCGGGTCGGCGCCGAGGGAAGGGGAACTGCTGGGTTATGTGCGGTCACTGGGCACCCGCCTGGCTAGCGATGTACTGGTCGAACTCGGCCTGGGACACGAGCTTCACCGAGAAGAGCATCCGGCTGTGGTCCACACCGCAGAGCTCGGCGCAACGGCCGGCGTAGATGCCTTCCTTGTTCAGCGTCTGGACCTCGAACTTGTTGTTCACACCCGGGATCACGTCGCGCTTGAAGTGGAACGCCGGGACCCAGAAGGAGTGGATGACGTCCGGCGAGTGGAGGTCGAACTCGACGTTCTTCTCGACCGGCAGCACCAGCTCGGGGCCCTTGGTGTAGTCGGCCGCGGGCAGGCCCACGACCTGGACGGTCTTGCCGTTGTACTCCGTCGTGAAGCGCCAGCTCCACTGGAAGCCCTCGACCTTGACCGTCACGTCGGGCTTGCCGGACAGGGTGTTGATGTAGTTCTGGTCCCGCGCGGTGAAGAAGAAGAACACGCCGACCATGATGATCGGCACCACCGTGTAGAGGATCTCGATCGGCAGGTTGTACCGCACCTGAGGCGGCAGTTCCTCCTTGGAGTTCTTCTTCTTACGGTGGAAGGCGACGGACCAGAGGATCAGACCCCACACGACCACACCGGTGGCGAGGGCGGCGATCCACGATCCGTTCCACAGGCTCTGGACGGATTCGGACTGCTTGGTGACGCCCTCGGGCAGGCCGCCTCGGGACCATTCTTCGGCACTGCACGCCGTCAGGGAAACCAGCAGCAGCGCCAGAGCGGCAGCGCGTGGCACCCGGCGGCGGGCCAACGGACGCCGTGCGGAACGGCGGGTCGGACTCACGGATCGCCTACCCCACAGATGAAGCCCAGGAGTCGCTCCTGGGCGGTCGTTTGTTCACGTTCAAGATTTGTAGTTCACAGCTTCACGCTGGGGGACACATTAGCGCGGACAACCGTCGCCCCCCCGCGCAGCCCCCGCCCGCACCACGCGTGGTGCGACGATTGGAGCGTGGCGTACTTCGACGCGGCCTCCACTGAGCCGCTGCACCCCCAGGCTCGGGAGGCTCTCATCGCGGCCCTCGACGTCGGCTGGGCCGACCCCGCGAGGCTGTACGGTTCCGCTCGCCGGGCAAGGATGTTACTGGAACAGGCGAGGACCGAGGTCGCCGAGGCCCTGGGCGCCAGAGCCGACGAGGTCTCGTTCACCTCGTCGGGCACCCAGGCGGTGCACCTGGGCGTGCTCGGCACCCTGCACGGGCGCCGCAGGAGCGGCCGCCGCCTGGTGACCTCGGCCGTGGAGCACTCCAGCGTGCTGCACGCGGCCGGCATCCACGAGCGCGACGGCGGCTCGGTCGAGACGGTCGGCGTCGGGATCACCGGCGCCGTCGAGATCGGCGCCTTCCGCGAGGCGGTTCTCGCCGAGGGCACCGCCCTGGCCTGTCTGCAGAGCGCCAACCACGAGGTCGGGACCGTCCAGCCGGTCGCCGAGGTGGCGGCGGCGTGCGCCGAGGCGGGGGTGCCGCTGCTGGTGGACGCCGCCCAGACCGCGGGCCGGATGCCGCTGCCCGGCGGCTGGTCGGTGCTGGCCGCGAGCGCGCACAAGTGGGGCGGCCCGGCGGGGGTCGGCGTGCTGGTGGTCCGCAAGGGCACCCGGTGGCGCAGCCCGCTGCCCGAGGACGACCGCGAGCGCCGCCGGGTCCCCGGTTTCGAGAACGTGCCGGCGATCGTCGCGGCGGCCGCCGCGCTGCGTGCCACTGTGGCCGAGTCGGCCGTGGAGTCGGCCAGGCTCTCCGCGCTCGTGGACCGCGTCAGGAGCGAGGTGCCCCGGCTGGTCCCCGATGTCGAGGTCATCGGTGATCCGGTCGTGCGGGCGCCGCACATCGTCACCTTTTCGTGTCTTTACGTGGAAGGTGAGGCACTGCTCACCGAACTCGACAAGGCCGGATTCTCGGTATCGTCCGGCAGTTCCTGCACGGCGAGTACGCTTCGTCCATCACATGTTCTGGAGGCCATGGGCGTGCTCACCCACGGGAACGTGCGGGTGTCGCTGCCCAGGGGCACCTCGGCGGCGGATGTCGACCGTTTCCTCGCCGTCCTGCCCGGCACGGTACGCAGGATCCGCGAGGAGGCGGGGGTTAAACTGTGATCAACACTTGGGAAGTGAAGACTCCATGACGTCCAGCCAGGCCAACCCGGCGGGATCGGCCCAGAGCCCGGCACTGACCATCGACGCGCTGGGCAAGAAGTGCCCGATTCCCATCATCATGCTGGCCGAGCAGATCAACTACGTGCCGCTCAACGCGATCGTCGCGGTCCTGGCCGACGATCCCGCCGCCTTCACCGACATCCCGGCCTGGTGCCGGCTGAAGTCGCACCACCACGTGGCCAGCTACGAGCTCCCCGAGCGCGGCTGGTCCATCCACGTGCGCCGCAACTACTGACTTGTCCTGAAACTGGGTATGACCCTCCCCGAAAATCCATCAAACGGTTCGGGGGGACAGTATGAGCGGCGAGACCGCCAGGAGTCTGATGCATGCCGGGGTCCGGTGCGTGGAGGCACACGAGACGCTCGACCGGGCCGCACAGATGATGCGCGACATGAACGTGGGCGCGCTACCCATCTGCGGCAGCGACGACCGGCTGAAGGGGATCATCACCGACCGCGACATCGTGGTCAAGTGCGTGGCCCATGGCATGGACCCGTCCAAGGTCACCGCCGGTGAGCTGGCGACCGGCCTGGTCTGGGTGTCGTCGGACGCCAGCGTCGACGAGACGCTGGCCAAGATGGAACAGAACCAGATACGGCGGCTGCCGGTGATCGAGGACGGCCGCATCATCGGCATGATCAGCGAGGCCGACCTGGCCAGGCACCTGCCCGACGACAAGCTCGCCGAGTTCGTGCACCGCGTCTACGCGAGCGCCTGACACCTTCCGGGACGGCATCCCGCCCGGCTGAGTGCCCGATGTCGGGTGATCTCAGCCGGGCGTGGCTCAGCCGCCGGTCCAGCGGTGGTCCGGGCCACCGGTGATCCCGGCGGTGCCCGGCGCCGGTCGGCCGCTGTCCGAGCGGCGGCTCAGGCGTGGTGGCACTTCACGAAGCCGGCCACCTCGGCCGCGGCGTCGGTGCCGTAGGCGTCGGCGAAGCGCTCCAGGAAGATCTTCTGGCCGAGTTCGTACTCCTGGCCGCCGACGCGCTCCAGCACGTGGGTGGCGGTGAGGTTGCCGACCTGGCCGCAGCGCTCCAGGGACAGGCCCCAGGCCAGCGCCGCCAGGAAACCGGACCTGAAGGCGTCTCCCACGCCTGTGGGGTCCGCCTTGCCGAGCTCGGGCGCCGGGGGGACGTGCAGCGGCGGCTCGTCCTTGCGGTCGATGACGACGCCCTTGGGGCCGAGCGTGGTGACCCGGACGCCGACCCGGTCGAGGATCTCCTCGTCGGCCCAGCCGGTCTTCTGCTCGATCATGCCCTTCTCGTAGTCGTTGCCGAACAGATAGGCGGCACCGTCGACCAGGTCGCGGATCTCCTCGCCGGGCATCCGCGCGAGCTGCTGGGAGGGGTCGGCGGCGAACGGGATCGCGCGCTGGCGCGCCTCGGCGGTGTGCCTGAGCATCGCCTCGGGGTCGTTGGGGCTGATCAGCACCAGGTCCAGGCCACCGAGCCGCTGGCTGATCGGGCCCAGCTCGATGAGACGGGCCTCGGCCATCGCACCGGTGTAGAACGACGCGATCTGGTTGTGGTCGTCGTCGGTCGTGCACAGGAAGCGGGCGGTGTGGTGCAGCTCCGAGACGTGGACGGAGTCGCAGTCGACGCCGTGGCGCTCCAGCCAGGAGCGGTAGTCGGCGAAGTCCGCGCCGACCGCGCCGACCAGGACGGGCCGAAGACCCAGGCAACCCATGCCGAAGGCGATGTTGGCCGCGCAGCCGCCGCGGCGGATCTGCAGGTCGTCCACGAGAAACGACAGGGAAATCCGGTGGAGCTGATCGGCGATGAGCTGGTCGCCGAAGCGGCCCGGGAAGGTCATCAGGTGATCTGTCGCGATTGAGCCGGTGACGGCGATGCGCACGGGGTTCTTCTCCTCGTTGTCAGCATCTCTGGGAACGTGGGCGATCGAGCCACGCAAGAATACGCGACCTTGTGGGCACGCGAAGGCCCCGCGCGGTGACGGGGGTGAC